>DAOWIC010000066.1 GCA_030641085.1 Calditrichota bacterium | reverse complement strand
GTTTGTTCGTGATCAGTTCCGGGCTGTCTATTCGAGTGTTCCATTTGCGGCAATTCTGCGTTGATGGCAGAGGTCGGGTGGCCTATCCGCTTGCGGTGGGTTTCTTCTTGTGCCCCCGCTTCAATCCTCGTAAGTTATTAACAGCCGGAGTGGTGGAATGGTAGACACCAGGGACTTAAAATCCCTTGGTCCGAAGGACCGTGCCGGTTCGAGTCCGGCCTCCGGCACCAGCATAGCTGGTTTTGTATAGCGGGGTGTTCCTACAGCCATAACGGTAAATCAGCTCTGATGGCGAATCCATCCCTACACCGACATCGGCACCAGCATAGTTAGTCTTGTTAAGGGGGGTATCACCACAGCACCACCGATACGTTCATTCAAAAGCAGGCTATGCCTGTGTCGAAAGGTCTCAGGAGGGCAGGCCTCCTGAGCTACTGTAGGTCAAAACTATCTGGTATGTGAAACAGGTTGTTCGGCGGGCGATTCTGCCTGTTCGTCAACTGCTTCGTGTCCAACCGTATCCGACTCCATAAACCATTCGATCCAGCGCTGAACATTGTTGCGTCTTACTTCGGCCCGGAGGGTTTTCATTCGCCGCTGGCGCTCCTCGGGTTCCATGATAAAGGCGGCGTAAATGGCATCGGCGGTAACCTCGCAGTCGTACGGGTTGACCATCAATGCCCCCTTCGATAGTTGGTCGGCGGCGCCGGCGAATTCAGACAAAATCAGGATACCGTTATTGTCGATTGAACTGGCGCAGTACTCTTTAGATACGAGATTCATGCCGTCTCTGAGCGGCGTGATAATAGCGATTTCGCAGGCCCGATAATATCCGAGAAGCTGGGTGCGGCTCAGTTCGCGGAACATGTAATGAATCGGTACCCATCCCTGCGACGAAAAGCGGGCGTTAATGCGCCCGGATAAAGCGTCAAGCTCCCCTTTCAGATGCTGGTACTCAGGGACATGCAGCCGGCTGGGCACGACAATCTGAACCAGCGCCATTTTCCCGCGCAGATCCGGATATTTCTCCAGCGCTCGCTCGAAGGCGAGGAAACGTTCCGGGATCCCCTTGGTATAGTCGAGCCGGTCGATTCCGAGCATGAGCCGCAGGTCGGGCAGATTTTCATGAATGTACCAGGCCGCGTCGGCAACATCATTCGATCCGGCGAAATCGTTAAATTCGTTGTAGTCAATGCTGATAGGATAGGTGCCGAGCCTGACTGTCCGACCCTCGACCAGAACTTCCGCCTTGCGCTTATATTTCTTTACCGGAGCTTCCGGGGCAAGCCTTTTCAGGCACTGGATGAAGTTCCGCCGATCGTTAGTGGTCTGAAAACCGACGTGATCGTATTCCAACAGGCTGTGCATGATTTCCTGCCGCCAGGGAAGCCGCTTGAGCAGGTCACAGGAAGGGAACGGGATATGCAGGAAAAAATTCAGGCGTACATCAACGCCCATTCCCCGCAGGAAGTGCCCGACCAGCATCAACTGGTAATCGTGGATCCAGACAAAATCATCCCCATCGATCAATTTCGCGATCTCACGGGCGAAGCGTTCGTTTACCCTCTGGTAATACTCCCAGTGCTCCGAGTTAAAAGTACAATGACCCAGCAAGTCGTGGAACAGAGGCCAAATCGTACGATTGGAGAAGCCGAGATAATACTTCTCAATCTCTTCCTCGCTGATAACGACCGGTTTGAGGGTATACTCCTGCCGGTCACTGAACTCTCTCAACAAATCGGAGAGCGGAGCTTCGGAACTGCATCCGGGCCAACCCAGCCAGGTACCGCGGCATCGTCTGACCAGCGGCTCCAAAGCGGTGATAAGACCGCCCGAACTGGGATGTATTGTCCAGTCGTCTTCGGCGCCGGAGATATTCACCGGCAACCGATTGGAGACGATAAGTAATCGTTTGCCCGACGGTGATAACATAATCCTGCCTTTTTAGAGTTTGATCCTGTTTGCAGATGTTGCAATCGTCAAGTTGTTATTATCCAATATAGTAATCTGTGGTGCCGAGCGCAAGCGAGCGGATGTGCCTCAGAGCCAGAGGCGAAGAAAATCGACAACCTCATGCGGCGGCTGAAGAACCAGATCCGCTCTAGTCTGTCGGATATCATTGCTGACAAGTACTTTCAGACCCCGGTCGGAGAGGACAGCAAAAGCATCCTCGTCGGTCATGTCATCGCCGAGATAGGCGATCACTGTCTCCGGCGCCGATTCGTTCAGGATTGTCTCGACCGCACTCGCCTTGCTGGCGCCATTCGCGCGCAACTCCAGCCCGCCGTCAAACCCGTGCAGCTCGAATCCATACTGCTCAGCGACATCTGACCATGCGTCGAGAACGCTCTTTTTTATCGCACCGGCCGATGATTCCGGCAGACCTCGCCAGTGAAACGCCACCCCGGAAGGCTTGCGCTCGATGAACGGTCCCATCTCTTGCTCGACGACCCATTCGTGGATCCGGGCGAGACCGTCGCGTGTCCGCTGGTCGAGTTCCGTCACCGTGTACCCTCCGTCGGGCTTCATCCGCTCCAGACCGTGGCAACCCCATAGTTCAGGCTGTTCCGTACTTTTGAGAAGCCTCATCAGGGAACTGATCGTTCGGCCACTGACAATAATCGTTCGGGTCGTTTCCGAGCCGACTAACGCCTGCAAAACCCCGACAACTTCCGGATAGGGTCGGGCACGTTCGCGTTCCACAGTGAATGGCGCCAGAGTGCCGTCGTAATCGAGCATCAGTACTTTTGGCACGCCGCTTTTCAGGCGGGTAGTGAAGTTCTCGAAATCGATTTTTGAATCCAGGATATGCATTGGTTTATGGCGATACTCGAATGAGGTGGTTTTCCAGCCCGCGCCTGAGGCTCAGCATTAATGTTAGATACTCGCGCAGATGCCGGGTCAGCAGGAAATTGTGTTTGACGAATTTTCGCGCCCGACGGCCGATCTTGGCCAGATGTTCCGGCTGCTCGAGCAATTCGCGAATCCGCAGCGCCGCGCCCTCGGGGGTGTCCACGAGGTAGCCGGTGTGATGGTTGTGTACCTGCAGGCGGATACCGCCGACATTGCCGCCGATAACCGGTTTGCTTTTCCACATCGCCTCGGTGACGGTCAGCCCGAACCCCTCCTGGATCGATTTCTGGATTACGATGGCCGAGGCTCGCTGGAGGGAGTTGATCGTGCGATGGGCGTCGTTGGGCAACTGCATCGCGATGATTCTATCGTTACCCCTGGCGGCCAGCAGGACCTCCTCAAAAACCGCCTCGCCCTCCGGATCATCGGTCGCACCGCCACCCGCGAGGACCAGCCGGGCGTCGACCGAGCCGTTGAGCAAGTTGAAGGCATTGATCACGCCGATAGGGTCTTTGAACCGGTCAAAGCGGGATATCTGAGTCACAATCGGCAGATCCCGGCCGATGTGGTACCGTCGCATGGTGTCGTCTATCTCTTCGGCAGGAAGTTCGCGGTTCTTGTCGCTGAGGGGATCGATGCTCGGAGCGATGATGAACTGCGGGTGGGGGAGAGACTGGGCAAAGTTGGGCATGCTGAAAATGCTCGCGTCGTAGCCGGCGACCCGGCGCTTGAGATAGTTCCAGACCAGCCGGTTGGGGTGGCTGGCATCGATATGACAGCGCCAGATCCAGTGCCCTTTTCGATTGGGACATAACTCGAGCAGATAGGCTGGTTGCGGGTCATGGATAAAGACAAAATCGGCTTCTTCAAGAATGCCGCGCAGCCGTTCGGCGTTTTCGGCGACCGTCTGCTCATATGCTTCAATCATCGTATCGGTCAGGGGAAACCGGCTTCCCTGCAGGCCGTTGTGGAACGCCTTGGTGGCGTTGAAAAAGGCTTCGTTGCCGGTGACTGTCTCCCACGATGTATCCAACCCGAGGTCATTCATCAACGGGGTCAGCCAGTTGAGTATCTCGGCCACGCCACCCCCGACCCGGGTCGAGTTGACATGAACCACCCTGGCACCTTTTAGTTGGTCGCCCAGTTGCCTGAGCTGTGAAATCGCCTCGGGGCCCACCACCGGCTCGTATGCTGCGAGTGATTTCTCAGGCATTGGCCAACCTCCGCTGGAATTGTTCGATGACCTTCACGAGAGTGGTTTTCAGGCGCGGCAGGGTGAGGTAATAGAAGTCGACGGCTGCAAAAGCGCTGCTGAGCTCCTCGCAGGCCGCCCCGCAATCTTCCAGCCACGCGGTAAAGTCGTCGGTTCGGTTCTCGGTGCGGCGGCGCGCCTCGATAAAATGGTAGTAGATCGAGCCGAAGCTCATATTCGGGACCGCGTCCAGCAGATCCTTGGGGGTTTCCAATGTGATACCGCAGTCAAAAACAACCGTGGCTGCCTGCATGAACCGAAAGTCGTCATCTTTGGGTGCCGACGGAATATAGGGCAATTCGCTCATGCGTTCGTCCAGAATATCCAGGACCGTCTCGCGCAGTAGTTCCAGAGTATCGAAGGTATACGGGTTCAGGATACCCAGGCGTTCGGCGAGAACCCGATCGCGCATAACCCGGGCCGACCAGACGGCGAAGTCGTTGCGAAACTCAGGGTCGTCAAAAGAGGGGCGAATCTGGGTCTCGCAGAAGTGGTGAAACAGGCATTCAGTCGGGCAGACTGCTATTCGTTTGCGCAGTTCCCTGAAATTGACAGCGCTGTCGACGCCGCCCATTCTGGTTATCAGCGTACAGTCTTTAACCTCAAATGGCATACTCAATTTTTCGGCCGCTCGCATCATATCTTTAGATTCCTGGCCCGGTAACAGTCGCTCCGAGAGCCTGCCGGTCAATTACCGCGTGGTTTCCAGATGAAAAAAACAAACACAATCTCCTGCAGGGAATACGTTATTCACAACGATAGATTTGGCCATGTTGTTCCCCGGAGTATGGCCAACGATGGCAGTGAGGGCGCTGATTTTAGTCTTGCTATTTGCCGGATTTATGCTTTATTCCCAATCTAATAGCCCGGGATCGCCCTGATCCCGCCATTAAGCCACCGTAGCTCAGATGGTAGAGCAGCTGATTCGTAATTAGCAGGTCAGCGGTTCGAATCCGCTCGGTGGCTTTTTCTTTTGCCCCATACTCAACTTGCGTGTCCATCGTGGTGCCGGATTTTCTTGACCTTCCGCCAAAAAGTGTTACCTTATGCGTCCGAGTGAATAACATGTTAACCAGGCGGTTATTAGTATGAATTTGAGCCAGTTACAGAAGTATGCTAAAGAGAACAAAGTCGAGTTTATCGATTTGAAGTTCGGTGACCTGTTGGGCAAATGGCACCACATAACTATCCCGGGATCGGGATTGACTTCGGGCCTGTTCAAATCAGGGGTTGGTGTTGATGGATCCTCGCTGCCCGGCTTTTCCTCCATCGAACGCGGCGACATGATTCTCCTGCCCGATCCGGCAACGGCTTTTATTGATCCGTTCTTTGACAGGCCGACGCTCTCCATGCTGGGCGATATAATGGATGTTGCCGAGAAGGTGACGCCGTATTCGCGCAACCCCCGGCGCGTTGCCGCTGATGCGCACGCCTACATAGGCAAGATCAAGAAGGGTGCCAAAGCGATAATTGGCCCTGAGTTTGAGTTTTACCTGTTCGACAAGGTCAATTTCTACCAGGGTCCCGACCGGGCCTTCTATTATCTGGATTCAGCCGAAGCAGAGTGGAACGCAGCCGAGGATGAAGAAAATCTCGGCTACAAGATTCCGTACAAAAAAGGCTATCACACCGCCCCGCCGCAGGATCGGACATACAATATTCGTTCGGAAATTTCGTCGATGCTGGCCGCGGTCGGTGTGGATTTGAAATATCACCACCACGAAGTCGGCGCTGGTGGGCAGCATGAGATCGAGACAGCTTTTGCGCCGCTGCCGTTGATGGCGGATCAGTCGATGCTGGTGAAGTACTTTGTCCAGAATTATTGCTTCCGCATCGGTAAGTCAGCCACCTTTATGCCGAAACCGCTCTTCAACGAACCCGGCTCCGGCCTTCATGTGCACCAGTATCTGGCCGACGAAAACGGCTCGCTCTTTTATGACAAGACCGGCCCCGCCAGTTTCTCCAAATTGGGACTGTACTATATCGGTGGTGTACTCAAGCATGTTGATTCGCTGCTGGCCTTTACCAACCCGTCGACGAACTCCTTCAAGCGGCTTATTCCGGGTTTTGAGGCGCCAGTGGCCGGAACCTACTCGGTCGGCAACCGCACCGCCTGTATCCGTATCCCCGGCTATCAACGTGATCCGAAAACGATGCGTTTTGAGTTCCGTCCTCCCGACGGTACGATGAATCCGTATCTGGCGTTTTCGGCGATTTTGATGGCCGGCCTCGATGGCATCAAAAACAAGATCGATCCCGGGCTGCCACTGGACAAAAATCTTGACGAACTACCAGCCGAAGAATTGGCCCAGATCCATCAACTCCCGACCTCGCTTAACAAAGCGCTCATCGCGCTGGAGGAGGACAATAGCTACCTGATGGAAGGCGGCGTCTTTACCGAGGACCTTCTTGACAATTGGGTCAAGCTTAAGCGAACCGAGGTCTCCGAGATTCGCGTGCGGCCGACGCCGTACGAGTTTCAGATGTATTACGATCTCTAAACGATGATTCAACGGTCCCGGAATTCGGGGCCGTTTGTTTTTGTTATGACCGTACGAGCCATGCCGATAGAGTCAAAAATAGACATATGTGTATAGTATCGGAAATAGGTGTTTTTTTGTGTGGTATGATTTCGCGTCCCTGTAGCGCGGTTAATCCGCACTCGACCGATTTTGATTGAAATCGAACATCCAATATGGTATAATCGTATCAGAATGAGATGAATGTGATAAGGCTGCGCCCGGCGCAGGCGTAATCACTGTAATAAGAAGAAAGGACGGCATAATAGCATGCTTGTAGATCAGAATGAAAAAGTTCGCACCGACCTCTGGCACATTTCGCCTCACGTGTTAAAGCTTGAGACATCGATTATCCGCGAAATCCTGAAGGTGTCATCCCAGCCGGGTGTTATCTCGTTTGCGGGGGGACTTCCGGCGCCGGAGCTTTTCCCGATCGATGATATGGCAAAGATCTCGCAATTGGTGCTCAAGAAGCATGGCGCACGGTCGCTGCAGTACTCGTTTTCGCGCGGCATCAACGAACTGCGCGAACTAATCGCCCAGCGAGCCTCCGAGCGCGGCACACCGAGCACGATCGACAACATCCTCATAACCTCCGGGGGCCAGCAGGCGATCGAGCTGATGGCACGCGTTTTTGTCTCACCCGGCGACTATATCATGACTGAAAGCCCGACCTACGTTGGCGCCCTGCAGGCGTTCAATTACTATCAGCCGAAATACGCAGCAATAGAGATGGACGACGAGGGGATAATCATCGACCAGGTCGAGGAAAAGATTAAAAAGTTCAAGCCGCGCTTTATTTACACCGTGTCGAATTTTCAGAACCCGACCGGGATCACTATGTCCATGAAACGGCGAGAGCGGCTGGTAGAGCTGGCGACCCGTTATCATATCCCGATCGTGGATGACAATCCCTACGGCGATATCCGGTTCTCCGGTAAGGATGTGCCGACGTTGAAATCAATCGGCGGCGATATAGTAATCGCTGTAAGAACTTTCTCGAAGATCATTACTCCCGGTCTGCGGATCGGATGGATTAACGGTCCGGCCGAGATCATGCACCATTTTGAGAAGGTGAAGCAGGGTACCGATCTTCACAGCACCACTTTCTGCCAGTACCTGATTCACGAGTACATCAGTGCCGGCCTGCTCGAACCGCATATCGAGAAGATCAAGGTTGACTACCGGGAGAAGCGTGACACGATGCTCAAGGCGATGAAGGAGAATTTCCCGGAGGGAGTCAAGTGGACTGAGCCGGACGGCGGGCTCTTCCTCTGGGTGGAACTGCCGAAGCATATGTCAACCAGGGATCTGCTGCCGAAAGCGATCGAGAAAAAAGTCGCTTATGTCTACGGTCAGCCGTTCTTTCCGGATGGCAGCGGCGAAAACACGATGCGTTTGAACTACTCAAACGCCACTCGCGAGAACATCGTCAAGGGGATCAAGACTCTGGGCGAGCTGTTCCGCGAGAATATGTAGTATATCTTGTTGCTTTGATATAGCGACAGAAAGCCCGCCTCATGGCGGGCTTTTTTTGTTTGCCATCGATGCGATTGCGGTTATACTTCACCCATGTTAATACCATTTGAGAAATATCATGCCCTGCGAAACGATTTTATCGTGATCGAGCAGGGGCGAGCCAAACTTACTCCGTCCCGACTGGAACGTCTGGCCCCGGCGATTTGCGACCGCCGTTCCGGAGTTGGCGCCGACGGCATCGTCTATCTGTCGTCATCCGACAGTGCCGATCAGAAGATCGATATTTACAACGCGGACGGAAGCTGGGCGGAGAAGTCGGGCAACGGTCTCAGGATCGCCGGTGTACACATGCATCTTAAGAATCGTAAAAAGCGAAACTTCCTGTTCGATATCGGATCGAGCATCGACCGCGTGACCATCATAAAGAAGATTCCCCGCGGTTTTCTGATTAAGACCGAACTGGGCGAACCGAAATTCGAGGCGGTTCTGGTGCCAATCAAATCACGCCTGCCGTATCTTATCAACGCGCCGTTGAAAGTGGGCGAGGTCGAGTTTCCGGTCACCTGCCTTTCGGTGGGCAATCCGCACACGGTTCTTTTTGTGGGCGCTTTCGATTTCGACTGGCACACGCTCGGGGCCGACATAGAAAGACACAAGGCGTTTCCCAACCGGACCAATGTTGAGTTCGTAAAAATTATCAGTCGCAGTAAAGTAAAGGTCTGCGACTGGGAACGAGGAGCCGGACCGACCGGATCATCCGGCACCGGTGCTGCCGCGGCGGTCTGCGCCGGCGTGATGCTGGGCACGCTGGATCGCGAGTGCGAGGTGCACTTCGAAACCGGTGTCCTGAATGTCAACTGGTCGGATGAAACCAACCTGGTTGAGCTGACCGGCCCGGCGGAACATGTCACTGATGGAGTGTTTGAGTTTTGATCCAGAGTTTCGAAAAAGTCAGACAGTTGAACAAGAAGGGGAATGTGATTCCCCTGTATGTTCGGATTGGAGCCGATCTGGACACGCCGGTTTCGGCCTATATCAAGCTGGCCGCCGGGAGCCGGGATTCGTTTTTGCTCGAATCAATCGAGGGGGGCGAAAAACTCGCGCGATATTCTTTCATCGGGACCGACCCATTTCTGGTGGTCGAGGGTTACACCGATAAAGTAGTCGTACGCCAGAAGGAGCTTGAGCGCGAGATTGAGGCGCCCCCCAAGGAATTCATCAAGGAGTTGTTCGCCGTCTATAACCCGGTTAAGATCGACGATATACCGCGCTTTACCGGGGGGGGGGTCGGCTTTTTCGCCTACGACGCGATCAGGTGGGAGGAGAATATCCCCGATGATAACCCCGATACCATCGGCCTGCCCACCATGCGCTTCGCGCTTTTCAGTCGCATTGTAGTCTTCGATCACCTGCGGCAGGAGATCCTCGTTATTGCCAACATCCTGCACAATTCCGGCGAAAGGGGATTGAGGAAAAAATACGATCAGGCGGTGGCGAGCATCAAGCGAACGGTCAAAAGTCTCGAAAAGGGCGAGTTCCGCCGTCGCCATGTCAAGGTAGCCAAACCGAAGATGCGCGCGACTTATACCAAAGATGAATTCACGCGCATGGTGCGACGAGCGAAGAAATATATCAAAGAGGGCGATGTTTTCCAGGTCGTGCTGTCGCAACGCTGGGAGATCGAGTCGCGCCGATCCGCACTCGAGGTCTATCGTCGCCTGCGGCGTATCAACCCGTCGCCGTACATGTTCCTGCTCAATTTCGGTCAAAACGCCGTGGTCGGTTCATCGCCGGAGATGCTGGTTCGGATCGAGAAAGGCGATATCGAGACCCGACCGATTGCCGGTACCCGCCCGCGCGGCAAGACCGAACAGCAGGACGCCAAGCTCATTCGGGGATTGCTTTCCGACGTGAAAGAACTGGCCGAGCACACAATGCTGGTCGATCTCGGGCGCAACGATATCGGCCGCGTGAGCAAACCGGGGACCGTGCGAATCAAGGAGGGCATGACGATTGAAAAATACTCGCATGTCATTCATATCGTAAGCTCGGTCGCAGGGCGGCTGGCCCGCGGGGTCCGACCGGTTGACGGTCTTTTTGCCTGCTTCCCGGCCGGTACCGTCTCCGGGGCGCCGAAGATTCGCGCGATGGAGATAATCGACGAACTTGAGAAAGAGCGCCGTTCGGTTTACGCCGGTTGTGTCGCCTATCTCGATTTCTGGGGGAACCTTGACTCCTGCATTACGATTCGTACGGT
>DAOWIC010000192.1 GCA_030641085.1 Calditrichota bacterium | reverse complement strand
GTGCGAAGCTCATGATCTGCGGTGTCGCAGCCGCCAGCGAAATCTTTGTTATCCCCGGCAGCGGCTACAAAGAGGACAGCGCCGATTGTGCTATCTCGTTTGTCATTCCGCGCGATACCGAGGGCCTGACGATTGTCGAAACCCGCCACCCGAGCGACACCCGCGACGAAGAAGAAGGATTCGACAACCCGGTCGCTGAGGGCGGAATCACTCAGTCATATCTGCTGTTTGAGGATGTCTTCATCCCGAACGAGCGGGTCTTCATGTGTGGGGAGTATAAATACACCGGCTCGACTGTCGGCTATTTCGTTTTGCCGTATCGCTCCGCTATCGGCGCCTGTGTCGCCGGGCAGGGAGATATTAAAATCGGTTCGGCCATCCTGACCGCGCGCACCAACGGCCTGTCATCGAAGGTATTCAACGACAAGCTGATCAAAATGCACATCAACAACGAGACGACATTCGGCATGGGGATCGCCGCCGCCGCGCGCGGCAAACAGCATGACAGCGGCGCCTGGCTTTGTGATCCGCTGCTGGCGAATGTCAACAAGGTGTATGTGGCCACGCTGCCGTATGATACCTCGGTGCTGGCGCAGGATATTGCAGGCGGCATTGCCGAAACCGGTTGTCTGCCGTCGTACAAGGACTTCCAGTCTAAAAAATACGGACACCTGATCCAGAAATATATCAAAGCTGTCCATTCGGCGGAGGCGCGTGCCCGGGCGGCGCGTCTCGTCGAATGGTGCACTATTGGCGGCGGTGTTCCCGGCTGTATGCACGGCGGTGGTTCGCCCGACGGCGCCAAGCTGTTTATCAGGGCGTTCGCCAATCTCGAAAGCAAGGTCGAGGTAGCGCGTCGGCTGGCCGGAATCTCCGAGGAGATACCGGAACCGCAGAAGAAAAGGTAAGGGCTATTAGGTCCATGGAAAGGGTTCCCGGGGGGGGAGGGAACCCTTGCCGTTCAAAATGTAAGGCCACGTGATACGGCGTTTGAAGTCGCATCAGGTGGCCTTTGGTCTGCAGTCGTTTAATGCGCTGGAGTCAGTTTTTCAGCACCATCCGGTATCGCGCTGCGCCTTTGCGCACTCTGTCCACCGCCTCGTTCGCTTTTTTCATCGACGTCACCTCGGTCTTGGCCTCGATCCCGTGACGGGCCGCAAAATCGAGCATCTCGCGAATAGCCGCCCGGCTGCCGATCAGGCTGCCGCAGACCGATTTCTGGCCCATGATCAGTCCGAAAGCCGGAATGGCCATCGGTTCCAGCACCCCCCCGACAACGCAAAGTATCCCCTTCGGCTTGAGGATATTCAGATAGGTGGCCCAGTCCAGCGTGGCCGGCGAGGCGGAGATAATGAAGTCAAGCGACCCGGCCATACTATCCAGCGACTCTTTTTCCTCGCTCGATACGAATTTGTGCGCGCCGAATTTGTGCGCCTCTTTCTCTTTGGCGCCGGTTGACGAAAAGGCGGTCACTTCGCAGCCCCAGGCGCGGCTGAACTGTAGCGCCAGATGTCCAAGGCCGCCGATACCCACCACGCCGACTTTCATGCCGGGCGTGACACCGAAGTTTCTGAGCGACGAAAAGACGGTTGTCCCGCCGCAGAGAAGCGGCGCGGCGTTTTCACCGGCGAGCTTCTCCGGTAGCGGGAAGACGTAGCGGCTGTCGACTCTGATCCGCTCGGCAAACCCGCCGTGGTTGCCCACACAGGTCGCCCGACTCTCGCCGCAGAGGTTATCGTTGCCGGTGGCGCACTGCTCGCATTCAAGGCAGGCGCCGCATTGCCAGCCGATGCCCACCCGCTGGCCTTCCTCCAGGTTGACGACGCTCATCCCGGTTGCAGTCACGGTGCCGACTATCTCATGACCGGGCACCTGCGGAAAAGCGCTCATGCCCCAGTCGTTATCGATCATGTTGATATCGCTGTGGCAGATTCCGCAGTGACTGATGGCGACTTCGACATCGTATGGTCCGAGTGGCTGCGGATCATACTGAAAATCCTCCAGTGGTCCCTTTTCCTTCATTGCCGCCAAGCATTTGATTTGCATGGTTCACCCCCTTTGACTTGATATGATAATAACTGAAATCACAGTCCCGCGCGCGCTCATATTCCAGCGGTACTCGCATGTGATACGTAAGCTGCCGGTTATGATTGGGCGATTGTCGTCTAAAAGGCGGACCGGTTTAGTGCGCGGTGGAATTTGCTCTGTGTCTGGTGCGCGAAGGGAATGTCCAGTGACGAAAACAGGTGGCGCAGCTTGTCTTCAATTGTCGCAAGATCGCCGGTATGTTCCAACTCAAGTTCCAGCTCGTAATCGACCGAACCGTCCTTAAACTCAGTCTTGTCGATCTCGAAAAGATAACCCTTGTCAGCGATGCGAAAGGTCTTCTTCTGCCGCGTGTTGCTGAATTTGACCAATTGCGTCAGGCTCTGATCGCCGACCTTCTCCTTGATGAAATCCATCGGTGAATTGGTCAAACTCATGACATCCATTCGCAGGTTCAGAATGTCTATCGCCTGGCCGCGGGTGATATCCGCCTCGATCTCCTGGCGAATCACCACCAAGCCTTCCGCGACCGAGATTCCCTTAACCGTCACCAGCCCGCGCTCGTTTTCCGCCCGCACCCTGAGCGCCCAGCCCATTTTGGCTATCTGCTGATCCTCGGTATCGAAAAAGCCGTTTATCTGGCGATCCTCCTGCTCGAGTTCACCAAGAAAGCCGACCAGCTTGAGATAGTTGGTGAACGAACCAAGATCGAGCTTTATTTCGATTTCGCGATTGAGTCCTTCCGGGTCTTTCATAATAACTTAATATATACAATAATCCATACGGGGATAAAGAGAAAATTCCTAAAAACGACGACGGACAAAAAAAAGGCCGCCCGCCCGGTTGGGGCGGACGGCCTGGAAATTTCGCCGAAAAACAGGATACAGCCAGCGATCAAACTCGATAGTCGTCGGTAATCTCGTCGTTTGTGACGGCGTTGTAGACTTTATATTCCTGCAGCGGGATAGTGGCATCCCGGACCAAATTGATCTGGAACCCATGGATTTTCATCATGCGTTGCACCCGGCTGGTGCCATTGTCCGATATTGCCTCAGCCAAATGCGGGTTCACCGCCAGATGGAATTGGGTGTGCTTCTTATCCGCCTTGGCTCGCAGGAACCACCGTTCGACCTTGGTTGCCATCGTGTCTTTCGACCGCACCCGCCCCAGCCCGGCACAGTGGGGGCAGAGGTCCGAGAGGGCGTGAAGGTGCGAGGGGCGGACCCGTTCGCGGGTCATCTCGATAATGCCAAAATCAGTCACCGGGCTGATAGCCCGTTTGGCACGATCGTGTTTGAAGAAGTTACCAAACGCTTCATACAAGCGGCGACGGTTTTCCCGGTTGTACATGTCGATAAAGTCGCAGATGATCAGTCCGCCGATATCGCGCAGCCTTATCTGGCGGGCGGCCTCCTCGGCGGCCAGCAGGTTGGTGCGGAAGATGGTCGTCTCCTGGTCGGTAGTGCCGACGAAACGGCCGGTATTGACATCGATCGTGACCATCGCCTCGGTCTGGTCGATTACCAGGTAGGCGCCCTTCTTGATCCAGACCTTGCGCTCGAGCATCTTCTCGATTTCCGGCTCGAGATTGTAAGTGTCGAACAGCGGCTGGTCGCCCTTGTACAGTTGCACCCGGTTGCGCAACTCGGGCGCCACACTCCTGGCATACGCGATGATTTTCTTGTAATCGGACTTATTGTCCACCAGCAGTCGCTCGACATTATCGGTGAAAATATCGCGAATCTTCGAAACGGTCATCTCCGCCTCTTTGTGAATCAGGGCGGGCGCTTTTGAGTTGTCGGCCTTTCTCTTGAGCTTGGCCCAGAGCTTGAGCACGCGCTTGACATCGGCGCGGAACTCGCTCTCCTGCTTGCCTTCAGCCTCGGTACGGATAATCAGGCCGAAGCCCTCCGGCCGCAGCGGCCCGGCGATCTTTTTCAGGCGCTTGCGCTCGCCCCAGTTGGGGATACGCTTGGAGACCCGGATATGGTCGTCGTCGGGTACCAGCACAATAAACCTGCCCGGTATGGAGATCTCGGTCGCCACCCGGGGGCCTTTGGTGGAGATTGGTTCCTTGATTACCTGAACCAGCACCTCCTGGTTTTTCTTCAGTACCGTCTCGATTCCGGCCCGGCGCTTTTTGCGAATAATCTCCGCCGGCGCTTCCTCTTCATCGAGATCATCCGAATCGTACCGCTGGCCGTAATCCTTGCCGATATCGGATGAGTGCAGATAGGCTGCCTTCTCCATGCCGATATCGACAAATGCGGCCTGCATGCCGGGCAGGACTGTCCTGATGACGCCCTTGTAAATGTCGCCCACCATGCGCTCGGTGTCGGGTCTGTCCACCTGAAACTCGACCAGCTTGCCATCTTCAAGGATAGCTACTCTGGTTTCGTAATCGGTGGAATTGATGAGAATGGTTTTCTTCATTAATCTGTCCTTCCCCCATCGGGGACCTCTCCCAAAATCGCTTCCGGTTGCGGCTTGAAGCCGTTGATAAACGAGGGACCATCCATCCGGCGCTTTCCCTGGGGTACCAGGCTGGTGATTTCAATGGCGGAATTGGCGCACTGAACTATCAGCTTCTTTCTGGCTTTGACTATTGTACCCGGTCTGACCCCGGTATTGCCCGACTCTTCCGAGACGCGACAGGCGAGGATTTTCAGTTTCTTTCCGTCGAGGAAAGTATATGCTCCCGGTTTGGTCGCTAGTCCCCGGATAAAGTTGCGAACCTTGTGTGCTGGAAAGCCAAAATCGATCATGGCGTCGAACGGGCTTATCTTTGGGGCCGGTGTTGCCAGGGTATCATTCTGGCCGATCGGTTCGGCCCGGCCCTGTTCGATCTGCTCCAGCGTTTTTACCAGAAACGGTCCGGCAAGCTGGGATAGATGGTTGTAAAGGGAGTCGAAGTTATCGGTCTCTTCGATGGGTGTCTTTTCCTGGAGAATAATATCTCCGGTATCAACTTTGCTCTTAAGATAAAAGCTGGTTAGCCCCGTTTCGGTCTCCCCGTTGATGAGCGCCCAGTTAATCGGGGCCGCTCCTCGATAGCGGGGGAGAAGCGAGGCATGGATATTTATAGCTCCCAAACGCGGGAGGCTGTAAAGTCGTTCGGGCAGGATCCTGAAGGCGATAATCACGATCAGGTCCGGCCGGTATTCTGCCAAAGCTGCAAAGAGCTTGTCGGATTTGAGTGTTTCTGGTTTGAGAACCGGCAGGCTGTACTCAGCCGCAAGAGCGGCAACCGGCGTGGGGGTGAGCTTCTTGCCCCGACCGCTCGGTTTGTCCGGACCGGTCACCACCGCCATGATTTCATGGCGGGACTGATGCAGATGTTTTAGCGGAGCACACGCAAATTCAGGCGTGCCCATATAGACAATTTTCATATAACGCTTTTACTGTGACGCGGCAACAACGCGCGGGATGACCGAAACGGAAAGATCCAAAATGATTCAAGCCTATGAGGCCATCGACAGCTTTTTCAATCGTCCCTTTAGCATGGTTCTGGTCATGGGGGACATATGATCGATAAACAGCTTTCCCTCGAGGTGGTCGTATTCGTGCAAAATCGCCCGGGCGGCCATTCCAGTGGCTTCCATTTCGAATTGTTTGCCGTCGCGGTCGGTCGCCCTGACCCGAGCACGGGCCGGACGAATAATCTTTTGGTATATCCCGGGAAAACTCAGACAACCCTCTTCAAACTCGGCCTCACCGCTCGTATCGAGTATCTCGGGATTTATGAAGACCTTCAGGGTTGCTGTAATGTCGATCGCTGACAGATCGACAACAAAGACGCGTTTGAGCACTGCGATCTGGGGTGCAGCCAGACCCAGCCCACTCGCCTTCTTCAGGGTGCCGATCAAGTCCGACACCAAATCTTTTGTTTCCTGGTTGATCTCATCAACCGGTTCGGATACTTCCCGCAAAACCGGGTCGCCATATATGACGATCGGTCGCTCAGCCACAGTAACTCCTAAAACTATTTGTCCACGCGGCCGGCAATCGACGATTTCAAGAACTCGATCTTGACATTCTCGCCGATTTTCAAAACCACGATGTTTCTCTCTTCGTCCATGGCGAAGATGGTTCCGAACATCCCTCCCTGGGTAACCACCTTATCGCCTTTCTTAAGGCTCGTGAGGAGCGCCTTGTGCTCCTTTTGCTTCTTCTGCTGCGGCCTGATCAAAAGCAGGTAAAAAATCACAAAAATCAGGGCGAAGAAGCCCAATTGTACGAGGCCGGCGCCGCCACCTTGTTCGCCGCCGCCGGTCATCAGAATCGGAGAAATGAAGTTCAATGTAACTCCTTAAATCTTTATCGACACACTGTTCAATTTCTGCACAGGAGCCAAGCCCTATTTTTTTGTATCGAGCTTCATTCTTTCGCCCGAAAACAACCGAACCCCTGGCGGAAATCACGGTCTAATCTTCTCTTGCAATACAATATAGCCAGTCGGTAAATGACTGCCAAGTATTTATTTCAATCCTAAAAACAGCCCTCGACCGGCTCTGTTCCCAAAAAGAGGTCTACTTGTCGCCGAAATAGAGCTGGTGAAATTTGGCCAGCAGACCGCCCAGTTTGGCCGAGTGGTCCTTATCAGTGGTCTGCTTACACCTCATCGCCTCCACCAGCATCTGGTGCAGTAGCGTGAGTTTCTGCTGATAGGCCGAATACGCCTCTGTCGAGTCATGATTGACCGGCTTAATCCTTTGTGTCATAAAGTATTGCGTAACGATTTCCGCGAACTTCTCGGCGTGAGATTCCTTATTGCCGATCCAGCGCACAAGCTGGTTGTAGTTTTTTTCGCCCTCCGCCGAGAGTAGGCTTATCTGATCCATGGATTTCTCGATCGTGGTAACATGTTCGTTGAGAAGGTCAAATCGGAGCTGGTCATCGTAGATTCCACATGGTATTTCGCAGTGAGCCTGAGCGCCGATCGGCAAAATCAGGGCGGTAACCGCGATCAGAAGGGCGAATGCAATGGTGGTTTGTTTCATGATGTTACCCCTTATTATTCAGTTAAGTATGAGTTTTATTGAACGTCGGAATCAAGATGGATGTGTTCCCTAATGCAACTAAAAATAGGAGTAAAAAAATTTACGTATCAGGGCGGTCTGGTTGTGGCAAAAAAAAACCGGCCCGAAGGCCGGTCAGGTTTCGTGTATCGACGAAAGTGATTGGTCAGCTTTCCTCGTCCGCTTTATCGTCGGATGAGTCCTCACCCTTGTCAGAGTCGCTTGCCGATTTCAGCTTATCTTTGAACTTGGTGATCTTCTTGGCCAGATCGGGGATGGCGTCGATAATGTTTTCCCATTTCCCCTTGGAGACCGGGAGAAGCGAGACACCGTCTTTATCCATAATAATAAACGCGGCCGGTTCGATTCTGGCTCCACCGCCGCCACCGCCGCCGAACCCGGCACCCTCTTTTTCCTTTTCGCCCTGTCCGCCGCCGGCACCAAAGCCGACCGATATTTTCACGATTGGAATAACGGTTTTATCCGCTACCGTGATCGGCTTGCCGACGACCGTCTCCGACTTGGAGATCTCGCGCAGTTCGCCCACCACACCTTTGAGAATATCAACTACGTTGTTTGCCATCCTGGCCTCCTCTCTTTTTTCCTATCGCCAACTTTATCAAATCTCTTAAGGGAAGTCTGAATATCAT
>DAOWIC010000004.1 GCA_030641085.1 Calditrichota bacterium | reverse complement strand
TCTGCGTGCCGGAATAGCGGGCACGAATATCGTGAACCTGACGCACGCCGTCGACACCGGACGCCAGACTCGATAGCCGGTCGAGCACTTTCCGGTCCGGGGCGGTATCGACCACCTCGCGGAAGGCGTTCCAGATCAGGCTGATTCCCACTCGCGCGATAAACCAGGTGACGACGATGGCAGCAACAGAATCGGCGATCGACCAGGCCGGGTTGATGTTGGCCGCGGCGACACCGATCAGCACCGCTATCGACGATAGCGCGTCGGTCCGATGATGCCAAGCGTTGCTCAACAGGGCCAGGCTCCGGATTTTCTCGCCGACAATGCGCGTGTACCAGTACATTCCTTCCTTGAGGATGATACTCACAAACGCCACCACGATTGTGACCGTGCCGGGAATCGACTCCTCGTGGTGCTGGATATTCACCACGGCGTTCCAGGCCAGGCCGAGCGCAGTCGCCACCAGCAGGATACCGACAATCATGCTCGATATTGTTTCGATCCGGGCGTGGCCGAAATGGTGATCCTCGTCCTCGCCCTTCCTCCCCCACTTGAGACCGAGCATGACCACAAAGTCGCTGAACAGGTCCGAAAGAGAATGGATGCCGTCGGCGAGCAGCGCCTGGCTTCGCCCGACAACCCCGGCCCACACTTTGACGATCACCAGGAGGATGTTTACCATGATGCCTACCCAGGTAGCCCTGAGTCCGGCGGCAATCTCATTTCTGACCGAATCTCTTGTCAATGCGTCACCCGTAATGATTTAACCCCGCGCCACTATGTCCACATTCCGACTATAAAACATAGGGCATACCGACAGAAAAGGCAATTACAAGATTGGTAAAAGAAGGATCATTCAGATCGACTGGACCGGCATTTTCTGCGGGTCATCGAGCAGCATATGCTCTTTGACCGTAAATGCCTCGGCATAGGTGACGCCGACCAGCGTGCCAAGTTGCCGGGCGCGGGCGCGCATAAACTCGAAAACATCAACCCCGGGACGGAATATCTTTTTGGCGTTGCCGGGATTTTCGAACTGGGATTTATAGGCCGCCACCGCCTCGCTTTTTTTCTCAAACTGGTCGGAAATGTCCACGAGGAAAGAATAGTCGGTGTTTCTGAAGTAAGTAACGTAGATGATCTTGCGCGGCCGGAATGGTTCGCCCTCGATGTCGATCTTTTTCAGGCCGGCCAGAAAACAGGCGTCATAGGCGAGCCGGGTGCAGGCGAGATGATCCGGATGCCGCTGCTCCCAGTGGGGAAGGATGATCAACTCGGGGCGAGTACCTCGAATCACCGCGGCAATTTTCAACTTGTTCTCCTGATTGTATTCGATTGCCGAATCCGGCAGGCCCAATTGCTCTCGCCATGTCAGGTCCAGAATGCCGGCCGCCGCCGTTGCTTCGGCGACCCGGTCGGTATGGTCACCGAAGGTGCCCATCTCCCCTCGTGCGAGATCGAGCACGCCGGTCTTGCGACCGAGTTCGGCCATCTTGATCAACAGGCCGCCACAGGTGATCTCGGCATCATCCGGGTGCGCCGCTATCGCCAGTATGTCGAGTTGATTGACGTCAGGCATCGAGCACCTCCCGATAGTGCTGTTCATACTGCGTGACGATCTTGTCCGATGCGAATCGTTCGCGGGCCGACCGGGCGGCATCGAGCTTAAACGCGGCCAGCCGCTGCGGGTCTCTCAACAGCGCCACCGCCGCGCGCGCCATCGACGCGGTATCTCCGACCGGCAGCAGAAAACCGTTCTTGAAATCCTCAATCACTTCCACCAGCCCGGTTCCGGCGGTACCGATAACCGGTACACCACAGGAAAGCGCCTCGAGCGCGGCCAGGCCGAATGACTCTTCCTCGGATGGAATCAGGAAAAGATCGGCGCAGGGCAGGATCGCCTCGACCCGACTCTGGTTGCCGAGGAATATGACCCGGTCGGTCAGGTTCTTCCTTTTTATCTGTCGTCGGGCCAAAATCATATCCGGTCCTTCACCCACCAGCAGCAATTTAGCAGGCAGTTCGGCGGCGATTTTGCCGAAGATGTCGATCACGTCCAGCGTTCTCTTGACCGGCCGGAAATTGGAAACATGGGCGATCAGAAATTCATCCTCGGCCGCAAACTCACTCCGGCAACACTGGGTAGTGGAGGGCTTGAACCGGTCACCGTCGATGAAGTTATGGATGACGCGAATCTCCTTGTCGATCTTGAACACCTCGGCCGTTTCGTCGGCAAGGTACTTCGAGACTGCCGTGATACCGTCGGATGCGAGAATCGAAAAGCGGGCAATATCATAAAACGACGGGTCCGATCCTACCAGCGTGATATCGGTGCCATGCAAGGTGGTGATAATCTTCGGCGGTCGCTCCATAGTGTCGGTCAGAAGCTGCTTCGCCAAAAAAGCGCAGGCCGCGTGCGGAATGGCGTAGTGAACATGAAACAGGTCCAGCTCGAAATTGCGCGCGACGTCGGCCATCTTCGCCGCCAGTGTCAGAGTGTACGGCGGATATTTGAAGAGCGGGTAGGCAGTGGTCTCTACCCCGTGGTACATGAGACTGGCCTGATAGCGGTCGAGCCGAAACGGCAGGGCGTAAGAGACGAAGTGTACCTCGTGTCCGCGCTGGGCGAGTTGCTGGCCGAGCTCAGTGGCGACTATGCCGGACCCGCCGGCAACCGGATAACAGGTTATTCCGATTTTCATCTTTATTTGTACTCCGCAAGGTGGATTAATTGATGGGCCCGTTCTTCGCAGTCGATCCTATCATACAAAAAAGGTATAAAACCCATGCCGTAACGCGACAAAAAATAGAGGACATTTATCGAACGCTCCTGGAAACCTCGATTTGGATAGACCGATCGCCAGAGGCGGTAGATCTTCTCCCGGGTCTCGGACGAGTGCTTCTTGTGCGCCGAAAACGCCTTGCCCTCGAAAGCCTTCAGGGAGAAATCGATCTTGCCGAACGTCTGACTCGCGACACCCTTCAGGGCCTGGTCGAATTTGAGTGACGCGGTGGTGATATCCTCGAAGTGGCATTCGATATGCTTGCGCAGGTGATCGAACACCTCGGCGATATTATCCGGGAAGGACTCGCCGAAAATCCGGTTGATCAACTGCTCGACATCACCGACAAGCTCTTCAAACTCGATATTGTGCTCGGCGATCAGCTTTTCAAAACGCTTTTCAATAATGGTCAGTGACGGCCGCGCCCGGTAATACGGGGTGACTCGCTCGAAGAGATCGAAGATGCCGTTCATCTGTGCCAGGTAGGCGATCTCCGACGCTCCCCCCTTCTGACTCAGGACCGGGAAGAGATATGATTGAAGTACCGGACGGGTCATGACATCGGGCGAAAACCGCTCCGGGCGTTCCTCGATCAATCGGATCAGCTCTTGGGCGGTGAAGCTTTGCTCACCGCACACGAAATTGTCACCCGCGCGGAGAATCGGTCGACGGCCGGAATCATTATAAAACAGGTCCACCGCATTGTCCTTCTTCTCCACCTGGATATGATAGCCGTCCTGTTGAATCCGGCTGTTGGCGTAATTCAACCGCTGATGCATGGCATCCTGCCGCCCAATGATCTGCTTGAAAAACGGAATCGCGAGCCGCTTGGCCTCCGGGTCGCTCGGCGAAAACAGTATCAAGCCATATTCTGATGTAAGCGCCGCCATCAGTTTTCCGAAGGCCGTAACATAGGTATCATCCGGCGTGTAGCATCTCTCGAGCATCGCGGCCAGCTCGGGCGTAAAATCGCTCTTGCCGACAGCCTGCCACAATTGCGCTCGTGCCTTTTCAAGTTCCGCTTTATCATCGAATTTGATTTCCGACGTTGGCAATTCCCGTTCTGGCGGTATAGAGTATTCGCACTTTATGCGCTCCGTTTCGCGGTCGAAAACGAAGGTGTGATTGACTTCCTCATAATCATGATCGTCTCCGGCGATCCAGAAAATGGGCACCACCGACCGACCGAGCTTTTCGCTGTACAACCGGGCACATTTCACTATCGCCAGCGCTTTGATCATGATCAGCATCGGCCCGCCAAACAGCCCGGCCTGCTGCCCGCTGAAAACACAGAGCGCGTTGCTTTCACGAAGCCGCCCGATGTTGTCAAAAGTCGCAGCGGCCGCGCCGTAGAGTTTGTTCTGTTTTTCGAGGATGTCGCAGATGGCCGGTCGGTTATACTCGACATGGTCGAGCTTGTCGGCGATCTGGGCCGGACTCAAACCGGCGAACAACGATATCGCCGGTTTTGAGTCGGTCACAAAATCTATGAATATGTTGCTGTATCCAAGCGTCCTGCTTGGCGCTATCAAATTGTTCATCGAGTGCCTTGATTTCACTTATTTCGGATTCGGCCTTGGTCTTTTTTCTGAACATCCCAACGATGTCGTCAATCAGTGTATACACCACCGGCACCACGACCAGTGTCAGGAGGGCCGATGATAAAACGCCGCCGATAACCGCCCTGGGCGCTCTCATCTCCGCGCCCGGGTCGAGTCTCAGCGCCAGCGGAAGCATCCCGAATACCGTGGCGAAGGTGGTCATCATAATCGAGCGCAACCTGACCGGTCCGGCTATCAAAACGGCATTAAACCTTGAAACGCCTTTTTCGCGCTGTTGTTTCACGAAATCGATCAAGATAATAGCGTTCTTGGTTACCAGCCCCATTAACATCACAATTCCGATCATAGACATGATCGACAGCGCCGATCAGAGCCATCGGCAATGACAGCATGATCGAGAACGGATCAAGAAACGATTCGTATTGCGATACAAGGCTAAGATAGATGAATATTATCGCCAAAACAAGCGCCCTGAAGATGTTCCAGGAAGTTGCGTCGAAGGTGGTCAAATCCACTTTTTTTTGCGGAAATAAACCGCCAGACCGAAAACAATTGCGGCCATCAGCCCCAAAGCCAGCCAGTAGCCGTATTCCCAGTCCAGCTCAGGCATGAGTCTGAAATTCATGCCCCAAAGCCCGACCAAGAACGTGGGCGGGATGAAAAAGACCGTAAAGATTGTGAGCACCTTGATAATCTCGTTGGTTTTAGTGGAAACCGATGAGAAATAGACTTCCAGAGACGAGTTGAGAATCTCCCGGTGAAAGTCAGCAATATCGTTGATCCGGACCAAATGATCGTAAATGTCGGAAAAATAAACCGAGGCCGTTTTGCCGATCTGGTCAAATTCCTCGCGGGATAACCGGCTCAACAGTTCGCGCTGCGGCAGAGCTATCCGCTTGAGGTGCACAATATCGCGCCGGAGCGTGAAGATCGATTTAATCGTATCCTCGTCAGGTTCGCCGAGAACGTCTTCTTCGACCTGATCGACTTCATACTCAAGAATATCGAGCGTGGCATTGTAATTATCAACAATCGTATCGACTACCGCGTGAAGCAGAAAATCAGCCCCACGCCCGATCAGACGCTCGTCCCGTTCGGCCCGGTGGTAAAGAAAATCAAACACGCGGTGTTCGTCGTAGTGGACAGTCACCAGCGAATTGCTGCTCAGGAAGAGATCGATCTCTCCGCTCTTGAGACCCTCTTCCCGGCCTACGTAATCCACCACCTGAAAGACCAAAAAGAGATAGTTGTCATAGATATCGATCTTGGTTCTGGGCTTTTCCGATATAACGTCCTCGATTGCCAGCGGGTGGAACTTAAAGTCATGTGTCAGAATGAACGACTCGTCATCAGTCGGCTTACACAGGTCAACCCAGAGGAACGAATTCTCGACTGCGCACAGCCGGTCGAAGTCAGCGATGCCGTCATAAACGGTAACGCCCTCGTCCGGAACAAAGTGATACGCCCTGATCATACCTTCTCCTCCTTTTCAAGGAGAGTACCGTCTTCCGACAGCTTGTCGAAAATGATCTCGTCCTCATGCTCGAGACTGATCTTGCGAATCGAGACTTTTTCGCCACGCAGGTAGAGCAAGCCCAGCACGGCAATCGGGAGAAAGTCCAACAGGTGAAGTGCCAGGGCGATCAGGACGGCGTCGGTTCGACCGACAGTAAACGCCGCCAGCGAGGTGCTTACGGCGATCTCAAAAGTGCCGGCGTTGCCGGGAGTTATCGGAATCATCAGGGCCACGGTGTTGATGATCATCACCGATGCCGCCGCTGCAAACGGCAGACGGTAGCCGAACGAAAGCAGCAAAAAATAGACAACCAGAGCGTGGGCCGCCCACGAGGCCAGGGAATAGACAAGGCCGCCCAGAAAATGCTGTGTGGAACGAAGCAGTTCGATGCCTTTGACAAAAGAACGGATAAATTTCTTGGTACCGATGTAGACACCCGGCCACCGTTCTCTCAGGCGGCGACGCCCGAATTCTTCGATAGATTTCTGGTAATGGAGAAAGAGATACAGCAGGACCAGCATTACCACCGTAAAGCAACTGATCACCCAGCTCAAAAACCGATATTTCTCCGGAAACACAAAGGCGACCGAGGTAGCCAGCAGGAAAACAATCAGACTGATGGCGTCAAAGAGGACTTCCATCATAATGGTAGAAAACACAAATGTCTTGCGCAATCCCTCATGGCGCGAAAACAAAAACAGGCGTCCCACCTGGCCGGTGAGGGCGGGCATGGTAATATTCAGCATCTGCCCGGCCGAGTACAGCGCAATCGTCCGCATCGCTTTCAACTTTTTCTGTGGAGAGACAATCAGACGCCAACGTATCCCCTTGATAGTCACGAAGGCGAAAGAACAGAGAATAGCCGGCAAGACATAAACAAGATCAATGCGAGTCGATAGAGACTGAATATCCTCGAGGCGTATGTCCTTTACGCAAAACGCGAGCAGAGCAAGCGCGATCAGGGAGGCCCAAAACTGTTTCTTCTTCCAAACCATAAAAAGACATAACCCCGAACATAATAAGTCGAGAATAAAGATAGAGGCTGGCTAAACTACTGTCAATTAAATAAAAAGCGGAGTCAATCGGTGCGGCTCAGATCTCGGCCACAAGGTCTTTTCTGATCCATCCGCGGCGCTTGTTCTCGAAGAGCACGTCATAATAATCGCCCGACTCGACAAGAATTTCGACAATCAGGCCGGGCGCGCCCTCAAGCTCAATGTCCGATTGTTCATTAGGGCCGGTTCTAACCGGGCTTTCCTCGGCAATAAGGACTGCTCGCCGGGTAAGAAAATCGTCGCGATATTTGAATGTTGTCAACGACAGCGATATCACCAGCAATAAAAGGGTCGCTATGATGGATGATCTGACCGCCAGGTTACTGACCCCGAGACCATAGCGAAAGATTAGCGCCAACATAAAAAGGACGAAAATCACCGATGTTATCCAGGCCAGTGTATCCAGCCGATACGGCCCCGCAATTGACGCGACAAATATCCTGATCGGATTGAGTTCCACTCCCTCCATCTTGACCCGCGAAAACTGTCGCGCGAACTCCAGGTTATGGCGGATATCCTCGTCACCGGGGGCAAGTCTCCTGGCCCGCATGTAATTCAGGATAGCATGACCCAGATCGCCTCTCTTGAAATAGGCATTACCCAGATTGAAATAAAGCGAGGCTGATTCGGTCTGCTGGTTGAGAATGCTTTCGTAAAGCCTGATGGCGCTGTCATAGTCCTTCTCCTGGTAAAATTTGTTCGCCATTTGAAACTCGTCGGTGGCGCCTGACGCAGCAACGCTGGCAGTGATCAGGAGTCCGATCGAAAGTGCTATGATGATCATCTTATGCAAATCTAATCGCCTCCATGGCGGTAATAATCCGCTCCGCCTCTGCCAGAGATTGATCGATATCATCCGCTGTGATCGACGAAGAAGCATAGCGGGCAAAATCACATTTGCGAATGACATTATCGACACCGGCGGTCAGTTCTTCGCTGGCTGATCGTTGCGCGAGCAATTCGTTG
The DNA here is from genome assembly GCA_030641085.1 of Calditrichota bacterium. Lineage (GTDB taxonomy): Bacteria > Zixibacteria > MSB-5A5 > GN15 > FEB-12 > DAOWIC01. Next base: position 5,299 of record DAOWIC010000004.1, on the reverse strand, counting down.
ATCCGCTCCGTGGTCAAACCGTGTGGGGAGATATTGAGCTTGTCGGCGATGTATGACGTCAAGGCTTGATATATCTCGGCGTAGAACTGTTCGGTATGCTCGACCTTCGCCAACGATCGGGCCCGAGCGAGTCGTTTCTTGGCAACTTTCGATGCGCCCCGTGACCGGGCATAACCGGTGTCGGCGGCGAGTTTCTCACGGCGGCGGCGGGCCACCACCATACCGGCCAGCAACACTACCGGCAGACCGTTGATGGCCAGAAAAAGCGGACGAAAAACAATCAGGCTGCCGACCGGTGTCAGGTCGCCTATGTCATCGCGGATAAATCGAATATCGCGCGCCTCGCTGCCGATTGTCATATCGGGCGTAACAAACGGAACCTCGGCCGAGGCAACATAGCCCTCCGGCTTGGTCACGTTTAGCGTTATTGGTTTGGTGGAGGTGACGATGTATTTCCCGCGGTTGGGATCGAAATAATTAAACGTGATCGCGGGAATCTCCAGTCGACCCGGCCGTTTAGGAATGAAAACCTCTTCGTATATTTTGGTGCCACCAATCCGGTCGTTCTGCTTGGAGATATTCTCGCTTGAGGAGGCGCGGTAAACACGAAAATCAGGTAAGTCGCCGACTTCCGGTTCCGCTACCGACTTGATATTGCCTGTCCCGCGGATCTTTATTGTCAGCGATACCGGCTGGTTGACCTCGGTCTCTCGCTTGTTCAAGTCGGCACTGATCTCAAACCGGCCGATGGTGCCGGTAAAGTCCTTCGGCCGTCCCTTTTCAGGTAACGGTTTAACATTGACCGTTATCGGTTGACTACGGTCGGTAATCTCCTCGCCCCGACCGAAAAGATCGCCGAAAGCGTCAAACGGATCGCGGAACTGCCGGCTGCGCAACTGGACTGTCGCCCGGATCGACGCCCGGCCGATAGTCAGCTCGCCCGTCTGGGTCGGAAACAGCGCGTACTTGCGCTCGATCACTTTGTAGTTGCGCCCGTTTATCTTCTGATAATAGGGCGGTTTGTTGCCCAATACCTCGGTCCAGAAACCGGTCGTGGTCGGCTCGGTCAGTTCCGGGCTGCCGTAGGTGCGAACGGCGACATAATACTTGAGCGAATACGTCACCTGCTCGTTGACATAGCAGCTCTTTTTGTCGACCACCGCCTCCAGAAAATGATCGCGGCTTTTCCCGCTGTCGTCGGCGGCACGCTCGGATAGTTTCGGCTGGGCGGACACGCCCGACGAAAGAACCGTCAGTTCAATTGTGTTCCCCTTGTAGCGTTTGTTCTGAAATACAACCGCGATATTGCTGATCGGGAAAGTACCCGCCTTGGTCGGAAGCAGCAGATAGCGGAAAGTAAGGCTGGAGTTAACCTGCCCGTTGACGATGGAGATGCTGCTCGAGCGACCCTGCGAGTAGATCTCGAACATTGACAGGGTCGGCATCTGCGGATCGGGCAGGTTTTGAGCGTTGCCTGAAACCGTGATCTCAAGCATCGCCTGTTCGTCCATCCCGATTGTATCCCGGTCGAGCGATACGTTGACTTCGATATCTGCTGCATATCCGCCACTCGCGACACAAAGCGCGAGGGTCGCGATCAATACCATGTATTTTATGCCACGACGAGCCATCGTTTACCAGTCTTTGCCGGTATAGTCACCGGCCTTCACCTGCCGTTTTATCTTTTTCTGAATGTCCCGCTCATCATCACGCAAAGCATTGAGGATGCGCTCGGCGTCCTCTTTGGACATCTTCTTCTCATCCTGTTGTTGCGGCTGGGGCTGCTGTTCTTCCTGTTTCTGCTGCTGATCCTGTTGTTGATCCTGCTGCTGTTGTTGGTCCTGCTCCTGCTGCTCTTGATCCTGCTGATCCTGCTGCTGCTGGTCCTGTTGTTTCTGTTGCTGTTGCTGCTGCTGCGGATCCTCCTGCTGCTGCTGCATTTGCTCTTTGAGCATCTTCCGAGACAGCTCCAGGTTGAACTTGGCATCGATATCATCAGGATTGATATTCAGCGCGTTTTCATAGCTTTTGATCGCGTTCTCGTAGTCGCCCATACGGTAGTATGTTCCGCCGAGATTGTAATGCGCCTGCGCTTCGATATTAATGTCGGTCGTGTTAAGCGCTTTGGTGTATCGTTCGACCGCCTCTTCATAACCGCCCTGCTGATACTGCACGCCGGCGATGTTGTATTCCAGTTCGGGCGATTCGGGCAGTTCGGTTTCCGCGGCATGGTAATGACCGAGGGCGTCTTTATACTCGCTCTTGTTGTAAGCGTCATTACCCTTTTTGACAAGGTCGATATAATCCTCCGCCGCCACCGAATTGGCCGACAGAAGGATCATAACTGCCAATGTTATTTTAAGCGTTCTCGACATCGCTTGAATCCCGATTCGGTCTTTTTCGTTCCGACAAGAAAAACTCGCCGACTATCAAAAACAAGGCAAAAAGCAAGGGCCACTGGAATCGATCATCATAGCGCGTGACCAGCGTGCCTTCCAGTTCCTTTTTCTCGATCTGCGAAATCTCTTCGAATATCCGGTTCAGTTCCATCTCCCCGGCGGTGGCGTGATAATACTTGCCGCCGGTTGTCAGCGCTATCTTCTGCAGGATCGCTTCATCGAGTTTGGAGACGATCACCTCGCCGTTTTCATCCTTCTTGAATCCGACCTGTTCTCCTTTACGGTCAAGGATAGGGATAGGTTCCCCGGCGGGGTTGCCGATCCCTACCGTATATATTTTCACACCCTCCTTCCGGGCTTGTTCGGCCATTTGGACCGCGCCCTCTTCGTGATCCTCACCGTCGGTGAGCAACAGCACAACCTTGTGCTTTTTCTCTTGCTGGTTGAACGCCGAGGCGGACTTTTCAATCGCGGCCGAAAGCGAGGTCCCCTGCACGCTGACCGAGTTTTGATCCATGGCCCCCAGCAGAAAGAGTGCGGCGGCATAGTCCAGAGTCAGCGGGCACTGTACAAACGCTTCCCCGGCGAACGCGACCAGGCCGATTCGGTCACCCTTGAGGCGGTCGACAATCCCCTGAATCTCCTGCCGGGCTTTGGCCAGACGGTTCGGTTTCATGTCGCGCGCAAGCATCGAATTGGAGACATCGAGCGCCACCACGATATCGATCCCCTCCTGCTTGAGCATCTCCAGATGAGTTCCGAACTGAAGTCGGGCCAGCGCCAGTGAGACAAAGACCAGCCCGGCCAGCAACAGCAACGCTTTGGTTCGCTGGCGAGCGAACGAGATATATGGGGCGTTTTTGATAATCAGGGGCAGGTCGCCAAACATGTTCAGCAATCGCTTCTTGCGCGCCAGCGCCCAGAACACAAATACGCCCAGTAGAAAAACCACCAGCAGTAATAGGAAATTTATCGGATCGGCAAATCGCATTGTTATCTCTTATACTCCTCAGGGCAGTTTCTTGAAATAAGTGTTGGCCAGAATCATTTCCAGCACTAGCAGCAGCAGACCGATATAGGCGAAGTAATAGAACAACTCCCGGTACTCGACATGGGCGGCGACTTTTACTTCGGTCTTTTCCATCTCATCGATCCGGGTGTAAATCTCTTCAAGCTCTTCGCCGGATCGCGCCCGGAAATACTGCCCACCGGTTCTTTCGGCAATCTCCTTGAGCGTCTTTTCATCGATTTTGGTCGGCTGGTAGACATAGCGCTTGCCGAAGATCGGATCCTGGTAGGGATACATGGCGTTCCCCTTCTTTCCGGCGCCGATCGTGTAGATTTTGATATCGAGCGCGGCGGCCAGGTTGGCGGCGGTGATCGGATCGATCTCGCCGGCATTGTTGTCGCCGTCGGTGAGAAGCACAATCACTTTCGACTTGGCGTCCGATTCGCGCAGACGGTTGACGGCATTGGCGATCGCCATGCCGATCGCGGTGCCGTCTTCGATCTGGCCGAAATCGACCGCGTCGACAAAATTCAACAGCACGCCATAGTCGGTGGTCAACGGGCACTGGGTGTAGGAGTAGCGCGCGAAGACAACCAGACCCATCCGGTCGTTCAGACGGTGTTCGATAAATTTCTTTATCTCTTCCTTGGCGACATAAAGACGGTTGTGCGGCTTGAAATCCTCGGCCTGCATCGACGATGAAACATCGAGCGCCAACAAGATGTCTATTCCTTCCGAAGTCACCTCTTTATATTCGGTTCCGGAGCGCGGGCGAGCGAAGGCGATCACAAACAGCGCCACCGCCAACACGCGCAACAGAGTCAAAACAAAGCGATACCGCTGGCGGCTGGAACGGGCGGCCCGCTTGACTATGCGAACATCGGAATACTTTATCGAGGCCGACTTGAACCGTTTGTAGCGCAGATGGTACCAGACCATGACAGCAATCACCAGCGCCCCGGCGATAAAAATCACCAGCGCCGGTATATTGGTCTTGATGACATCGACGATGTTTATGCTCAGACCCGAAAATTCTATATTCATGGCCTCACCTCGTCGGTATCGTACGGCTCGTTGATCTGGCCCCCGATAGTGACCCGGCTGCTCTGCCGGATGGCAAAATCTGCCCGGATGATTTCGATCATATCGTGCGCTTCGTCGAAATCAGCCTCGGCGGCGTCTTTTTCCGGAACGAATTTGGCGAATTTGACCAGATCCGCGCTCTTGAGGAAACGCTCGGTGCGTTCGTAAAAACCATCGGGAAGGTACTGATCTCTAAACGCCTCGAGGAATTCCTCGGTGGTCATATCAAGCACGTTGAGATTGTACATTCGTTCATGGAAGGCGCGCACAATCTCGGTCAGTTCTATATAGTAGAGTTTGTACTGGGCCTGATCGAGCAGATCCTTCTGCTTGAGCATGGCCAGTTTTTCGAACGCTATCTCCCACGGCGGGCGTAGATCGACCGGCTCGGCCGTCTTCTTTTTGCGACGAAGTTTCATCCAGATTAATGCGACAACCGCCGCCAGTAGCAACAGCCCCAATCCACCCCAAAGATAGTACGGCGTCAGGTCGCGCTCGAACTCATACTGCGCTTTAGGCGGCTTGATATCGAGCGAGTCGCCCGCGTTTTCCAGCATCGACAGCACTTTAATCGGCACCGCTTCGGACAAAACCACCTTGCGACTGGAATCGGGCAGATTAAAGAGCGCCGGCAACGGCGGGATGACATAATCACCGGTGGTGAACGTACTCAGCTTGAATATGTTTTCGCTCTGTACCCGACCGTCGGGAAGGCGGGTGATCACATCGGTCTGGTAATCTTTAACGTCAAACGCGCCCAGGTTGGCGCCCAGCGGCGGCGGAACCAGTTCATAGCTGGAGTCGTAGG
>DAOWIC010000002.1 GCA_030641085.1 Calditrichota bacterium | reverse complement strand
GCGGACACGCTCCGGGCACTTGATGAATTCACGCTTCTGGCGAATAACACCGCCTACAGTCAGGGCATGTCGAACATGTGCGTCCATTGCCACCAGGCAACCGATGTCGGCGCGGCCATCGGCACCGGCGATTTTCTCATCCAAGGTAACTTCGGACCTCATTTTTCACCCCAGGCCGACATGCTGGTCGGCGCGGCCGGTTTCCGATTTGATACCGATGTTATCGCCAACACGCACGAGACTACCAACGGCTGTCTTGACTGCCACTACGGTACGGGGCAGGGATATACGTTCGGCGAGCACACTTTCCGACTCGAGGATAACGAGACCGGCGAACAGTATGTCGAAAACTGCAATGTTGCCGGTTGCCATGTCGTCGCCCCAATAACCGACTTCTACACCGAAAACGGCGTCGATACGATTATCATGCTCGGCGACAGCCTTGAGGCAAAGCTCAGGGAGCGAGCGATTCTTGATCCGGATGATCCGACCGGGCGCAGCTTTCTCGCCGACTCAACTCTGCCGAGCAACAGCGCCAAAGTGTTGTACAATTATCTGCTGTATAAGCTCGATGGTTCCAGCGGGCTTCACAACCCGGCCTACGTCCGGCAGTTGCTGACCGAAACGCTCGCCAAGGCGGATTCGCTAGCCCCTCGCGGAGCTTTCAGCGCCGACACGACCTCGGGGTGCGCTCCGCTGGAAATTGCCTTTACCGATGAAACCGCCAGTGATGTCTCCGTCTGGATCTGGGATTTCGGCGACGGCATCGGCAGTTCTGAAGAGCAGAATCCGATCTACACGTACGACGTTCCCGGCCTTTATTCGGTCAGCCTGACCGTCGCGGGAATCGGCGACTCGGCCACCGTGACAAAGGACGAATATATTGAGGTGATAGGCCTGCCAACAGCCGTCTTCGACATCGACAATCCACTCGGCTGCGACGAGACCGGCGACGGGACCACGATTCAGTTTACCGATGCGTCGGATGGCGTCTTGACCGCCTCGGAGTGGGATTTCGGCGACGGTTCGCCTGTCTCAACCGAACTTAGTCCCTCGCACTTATACGCCCTGCCGGGAGCTTATACGGTAACACTGACCGTTACTACAGACTGCGGTGTGGATGATACGACTATGGTCGACGCCGTGATTATATCCGGATCGCTCCCGGTCGCTGATTTTGTCGCCGACGTAACTACCGGCACAGCTCCGCTGATCGTGAATTTCAGCGACTTGTCCACCGGCGAACCACTGGAATGGCTGTGGGATTTCGGCGATGGTACTTCCAACCAGACGACCAGCGACGCGACCCACACCTATTCCGAGGCCGGCACCTACACCGTGACTCTGACCGTCACCAACGGCTGCGGCGAGGATGTAGAGACCAAGCCTACGTATATCACCGTGAATTAGCCTGATATATCTGGTTAGACATACAAAAACCCGCCGGCACAAACCGGCGGGTTTTTTATTCGACAACATGCCGCTCAAATAGGCTAACGGCAGTCTTTACTGTAATTCGCTATTCGCCTTTCAGTTCGGCCTTGAACTTTTTCGTCAGAGCCGGGACAATCTCCATCGCATCGCCGACAATGCTGTAATTGGCAATGTTGAAAATTGGCGCGTCTTTGTCCTTATTGACCGCCACGATCGTACCCGAGGTCTGCATTCCGACCAGGTGCTGAATCGCACCGGAGATACCGACCGCCATGTACAGCTTCGGATTGACCGTCTTGCCGGTCTGGCCCACCTGGTGCGAATACGGGATCCAGCCCGCGTCCACAATGGCGCGCGAGGCGCCCAGGGCGCCACTCAACGAATTGGCCAGTTCCTGCATCATGGGCAGATTCTCCGGACCCTTGACGCCGCGTCCGGCTGATACGATTACGTCAGCTTCGGTTACACTGACCGTCCCCGCCGACTCCGACTTGACTTCCTTGACCGTCATCTTCGCTTCGTACGCCGAATCGGCTACTGTCTCCTCGACCACCTCACCGGCGCCATCATTTGACTCCGGAAATATCTTGGGCCGTATCGTGATGAAAAAGGGTCCGTCGCCGCTTTTGCCGACACTGGACAGGACCGAACCACCGTAGTTGGAGCGTACCGCCACTACCGCGCCGTCGCTGACCGTCAACTGCGAAACATCGGAAACCATCGGTCCGCCACAACTGGCCGACAGGCGGCTAAAGAGCGCCTTGCCGTAAAAAGAGGCGATCCCCAGAACCACGTCCGGGCTGTATTTGGCGATCAGTTCCTTGATGACTTTGACATGAATTTCGTCGTTAAAGAATTTCAGGTCCGGATGCGAAACCGCAACAACTTTGCCGCCGCCACGTGCGGCCAGCTCATCGGCGAGCGGTTTGGCGTTTTCGGCCAGAATCAGGCTGGTCAGCTCTCCCCCGACCGATTTGGCCGCCTGAAGCAGCTCGAAGGATGCGGAGGCCAGTTTTCCCTCTTTTTGCAGGGCTACAGCGAGAATCTTCATACAAGCACCATATCCGTAAACGTTGATGGTTCAGTTATTTTAGCGCTAATATACAGGGGAGGCGAAGGCTTGGCAATAGTTTTAGCGATTTTTGCCTCGACCGGCATCCATGCCGGTTTTTTCATCGTCGGGGCCGATAGTAACCAGTTTTGCCAGATACTCTTTGAATATCCGGTCGATCTCATCCAGACTGGTAACATGGAACAGCAACGGCCTTATCCGGGAAGCTCCACGCAGCCCCTTGACATACATGCCCAGGAACTTCCGCATCTTGATTAGCCCCCGCTCTTCGCCGTATTCCTCGGCCATCAAAACCGCGTGCCGGCGGGCAATTTCGAGCTTCTGGCCAACACTCAGCGGATCAACCAGGTCGCCGGTATCGAGGAGATGTTTGATCTCATGGAAAATATACGGATTGCCCATCGCCGCCCGTCCGACCATAACCGCATCGCAGCCGGTCTCGTCGAGCATCCGGCGGGCATCCTCGGCTGTTCTGACGTCACCGTTGCCAATGACCGGAATATCAACCGCCTCTTTTAGCCTTCGGATCGAATCCCAGTCGGCGGCGCCGGAAAAACCGCTTGCCCGGCTTCGAGCGTGCAGTGCAATCGCCCGGGCACCCGCTTTCTGGGCGATCGCCCCCAGTTCGAGGTAGACCGGGCTGGAGGCGTCCCAGCCGGTCCGCGCCTTGACGGTCACAGGAATCTCGCCGGCCCCTTCAACCGTGGCGGCGATAATCTCTTCGGTCAGTTTCAGGTCCTTGAGCACCGCCGCGCCCCCGTTTTTGTTGACTACTTTGCGGACCGGACAGCCGAAATTGATGTCGATCAGGTCCGGGGCAAACTCTTTGGCAGTGATTTCCGCCGCCTGCCTCATCGACTCTGGATTTGCCCCAAAAAGCTGTATCCCAAGGGGTTGCTCGTCGGAATTAAACCTCATCATCTCCAACGTCCGTCGCTGGCTACGGATTATGCCTTCTGATGAGACCATCTCGGTGTAGGTCAGCGACGCTCCAAAGCGGACCGCCAGCACCCTGAATGGACGGTTGGAAACGCCCGCCAGAGGCGCCAGTATGGCTCCGTTTGAGAGGTTTAAGTTTCCTATTCTCATGCCGATAATATAACCAAGTTGCCATTAGACACCAAGGGCTTAACAGACATCTACGGGAGAAGGAAAATGGCTGTCTGTATTCGTATGGCAAATACTATAATCAGCCCGTAAACCGAAAGGATTCACCTATGGCTGAGATTATCGTAAAATTCGACAATAAGGTCGTCGAAAAAATCGTAACCGAGAAGAAGCGCATCAGCATAGGCCGCACCTACGACAACGATATCGTACTCGAAAACCGGGGTGTCTCCCGAAAACATGCGCTGATCGAATTCAACAACAACGCCGCCGTGGTGATCGACAACGAGTCCCTCAACGGAACGTTTGTCAACAATCGTAAAATCTCTGAGGAGATACTGCGCGACAGTGACGTGATCACGATCGGCAAATATTCCCTCGTCTATCATGCTGAGGCTGAGCATGGCCAGGAGTCGCCGGCCAATTTTGACGGCACCATGGTACTTCGGACCAAACAGCAGAAGAAAATGCTGGAAAACGACAAGATCGAACGTCAGATCGTCAACAGATATGGTGGCTCGGTGCTGATCGGCGAGGAAAACGCGGAGTTCTCCGAATACAAAATCGACCGCGATGTTACCACTATCGGCAAGGCCAAGTTTGTTCATGTCAAGGCCAAAGGCTTCTGGTTGTCCGGTATACAGGCCAAAATAACCCGGGAAAACAACAGCTACAGCCTGTTGAATCTTGGCAAGAAAGGCAAGACCAAGGTGAACGGTGAGGACGTCAGCCAGATCATGCTCAAGAACGGCGACCTTATCACCGTCGGCAAGACAACGTTCAAGTTCGTCGAAGGGAAAGATTGATGAGAATTGCCTTAATATCGGACATCCACGGCAATCTTGAGGCATTAACCGAAGTCTTAAGCGATATCGAGAAACAGAAGGTCGATAAGATCCACTGCCTTGGTGATGTGCTCGGCTACGGCAGCGACCCGGTCGCCTGCCTGCACCTGATCGAAAAGCACTGCGACATCAAGTTGATCGGCAACCATGAATATGCCGTGCTGGGGCTGGTCTCAACCGACAACTACAATACCGCCGCCAGAACCGCCGCCGACTGGACTCGCGACCAACTGACCGATGTCGAGCTGGCCCTTATATCGGATTATGAAATGATGCGATCAGTAGAGAACATCACCCTGGTGCACGCCTCTCCGAATGAGCCGGATCGCTGGCACTACCTGCTGACTCCCGACGTAGCCTCGCGGGCGTTCGGTGGTTTCGATGACAGAATATGCTTTCACGGTCACACGCATGTACCGACGATATTTGTCGAACTGGCCGAGGGTCTGCCGCGGGTTATCGCAGGGCACAGTTTTCTGCCGGGCGAGGATAACCGCTACCTGATAAATATCGGCTCCGTAGGCCAGCCGCGCGACAATGATCCCCGGGCCTGTTATGTGACTTTTGAAACCGAAGAATACGAAGTTGAATATCATAGAGTTGAGTACGACATAGCTGCGGCGCAGAGCAAAATGGCGCAGGCCGACCTGCCTGAGATGCTCATAAATCGCCTCAGCTTTGGCCGGTAGAACGAGGTTCCGATGCAAAAATACGCTTCATACATTTTGTTTCTGCTGATTTCGGTCTTCGTTGCTGTTTTACACATAAATAACTTCGGCCCGATGGAAAGCCTGCAGCGGTCTGTTGATGATTTTCTCTTAAGCGTAACCGCCGAAGAAGGTGTGCGGCCCAATGTCGTCATCGCGACTATTGACGGTCGGACACAGGACGAATACGGTAACTGGCCCTGGGGACATGATCTGATCGCCGACCTGGTATCGGCCGTGGCCGGTGCCGAACCGGGAGCGATACTTCTGGATTTCGAACTCGCTTCCGATATCACCCAGGATTCGGCCGGCAATACTGAGATTCTGGCCGAACAACTCTCCTGGATCGATAATCTGGTAATCCCGTATGATATCGCCCTGGCCAGCTTCCGAGATAACCGGACCAACAATCCGAACCACCTGTTTGACTACTCGGTCGTGATAGATAATCCACTGGGAATTATGGATGAAAATTCGTCCTTGCAGGTGCGCCGGGTATTCATGCCGGCCGAAAAGCTGCTGGATGACGATCCCTGTCTCGGGTTCGACTATATTGCACTGGACGATGACCGGATCCTGAGACATCAGCCGCTTTTGATGAACTACGAGGGCTACTACTATCCTTCTCAGGCCCTTCTCGGCGCGGCCGTTAAGCTGGGCGTAAATCCCGGCGAGATACAGGTCACCGAGGGCAAGGAGATCCGTCTCGGTGGCAAGGCTGTCATCCCCATTAATAGCAAGTCGGAGATGTTCATCAATTTCCCTTCCGAGAACAGCTTCAAGACCCTCTCTGTGGCGAATATTCTGGCCGACGGTTTTAAGTTCGAGCAACTAAAAGGAAAGCTCGTCATTATCGATGTCGATCGGTTTGCCGCCAATCAGACTTTCACTACTCCTGTCAGTGACCAGATACTCCGGTCGCATGTCAAGGCGGCGGTGGCTGAAAACATCGTCAATCAGAATTTCCTGACCCCTGCCAAAAATCAGGCCATGATAAACCTGCTGGCGCTATTTATCATCGGCGGTCTCTGTGCCTTCGTGTTGCCGCAAGTCTCTATGCTCAATCGCAGCCTGATTCTTCTGGGCGGACTGTTCATTCTGGCTAACGTCAACTACTTCCTTTTCAGTTCCTTCACGCTGATCGTCGAGACGGTCTATATCGCGTTGGAACTCGGGCTGTTTATTATCGCTTCGCCCTTCCTCGAGTCGGAGCTTATTACCGGCGAGATAAACGTCAAGGCGGAACAGAAGAACAAAAGTGACGCCAGGGCAAAAGTCCTCACCTCCAAAGAGAAAGAGAAAAAAGCGGATATCCCGGTTCGTGAAATCAAAAGCAAAGAAACCGATCCGGACAATATCGCCACGGCCATACTCACGTCTAACAGCGGCAATGTTTTCCCCGATGATCACCAAGCCATCGACATTGATGATCAGATCGATAAGACCTCGGCCACACCCATGCCGTCGGATGAAATCTCACATGCTGAAACCAGCATGACGCCGGAGGAACCACCGGTCGCGGAGGAACCGACGGAGTCTACCGACGAACATGAGCCTCTGTCGGGCTTTGAGACCCATATGGCGACTGACTCGGGTGGTGTCGCTCCCAGCGGAGAAATACGCTACCCGTCCGGAGAGCTGAAGCACCTCGGACGATACCAGGTGACCGGCACGCTCGGCAAGGGCGCTATGGGCCATGTCTACATGGGTGTCGATCCGGCGATCAACCGTCCGGTGGCCCTCAAGACTATCCGCCTCGACTTTGTCAATGACCCGGCCGAAATGGAAGAGCTGAGAGAGCGCCTGTTCCGCGAGGCTCAGGCCGCGGGCAAGCTATCGCACCCGAATATTGTCACCATCTACGATGTCGGTTCTGAGAATCAGTTACAGTATATCGCCATGGAATATATCAAGGGTCGGACGCTTGAGGATATGATCAAGAAGAAGACGAAATTCAATTACAGAATTATCTCAAGGATCATCATCCAGATATGCAGCGCCCTTGAGTACGCCCACCAGCGGGGTATTGTCCATCGCGATATCAAACCCGCCAATATCATGGTAATGGAAGATTACACGGTGAAGGTGATGGATTACGGTATCGCCCGAGTCGACTCGAACTCGATGACCAAGACCGGTATCGCTATGGGTACGCCCAACTACATCTCGCCGGAGCAGCTCAAAGGTCAGAAAGTCGACCAGCGATCCGATTTGTTCTCGCTGGGCGTCGTGATGTACGAATTGTTGCTCGGCCGCAGGCCGTTTAAAGGCGAGAATCTTACCTCACTGATCTACGCTATCGTTAATCACGATCCGGAGAAGCCGTCTAATGTCAACCCGCAAATTCCGCTGCTGTTTGACCATATAATTGCCAGGACGCTTCAGAAAGATCCGGCTCAGCGCTACCAGAAGGCGAGCGAGATTATGGTTGACCTGCAGGACTTTGTGGAATCATTTGCGACATGAGACCGAGGGGATATGAAAAAAGCCGTCGCGTATAAAGCGACGGCTTTTTTGTGTCTGATATTTTTGGTAAAGGCGCTATTCTTCGTCTTCGGAGGAAAGTATGTCCTCCGCGAGCGACAGGGCCACCCCGGACAACATTACCTCCACCCCCAACTGGGTGAAGTCGGATGAGATCAACTGGCGATCGATGTTCGCATACTGCGAGCAGGATGCTCCCCTCTCCACCACCAGTCCGCTCAGGCGTCCGCCGCACTCGGCTACAAAGGTAACTTCCCCCAGTTCTTCCGACACAACGAATCCGGTGCAGTTGTGAAGCTGGATATGGGAGTTGCCGGTGTAGACCACTACCAGCGCTCCGCGCGTCTTGCCCAGAGTCGTCTCGGGAAAAATCTCCAGCGAGAGACTGCGCTTATCCTCCCGATTGACGATCTTCAGGCGATAGCGATCCTTCTCTTTCGAGACTTTGTCCGCACCGAGAACCGACCCGACCTGCTCGATCTTCTCTTTGGTAAACATGGCGTCCATTGATTCGTGCCCGCGACTACCTACTTGTCGGACTTGTCGTCCTTGTCTTTGGTCGGGGGTTTTTCGTCGAGCGAGCCTTTGATCTCGTCGGTTGTGTCCTTCATGGCCTTGCGGAATTCACGAATCCCCTTGCCCAACCCTTGAGCAATATCGGGCAGTCTCTTGGCGCCGAACAGAAGCAGGATCGCCAGAAAGACCAGCAGCAGTTCCCAGGGTCCCATGCCAAACATAATAACACCTTCCAGGGCGGTCACCCGGCTTACAGGTACCACCATCTAAAGTAAATAATCACCAGTATAACTACCAGCATTGACATAAAATTTATTCTCAGCAACAATCCAAAGGTAAAGGAGACCGCATAGAGGTCAACCTTAACTGTATTGAAGCCGATTTCAATCGATTTAGTGAAGACGGTTTTGGCTGCGCCCGCCGGCAGGAACGTGCCGATGATATCGCCGACCAGGCCGCCGATCACGGCGCCCAAAACCAGCGCCACGATGATGAATGTCAGTTCGCGTCTTTTCAATTCGCTCCCGCCTGGGTTTTTGCTCCAACCGTCGCCCGGATCGACTCAAACACCTTCAATCCGTCGACCGAACCAAGAATTTCCTCGACCGCCCTTTCCGGGTGAGGCATCATTCCCAGAACATTGCCCCGTTCGTTCATGATCCCGGCGATATTGGCAATCGAGCCGTTCGGGTTGGCGTCATCGGTCACGTCGCCGGCCGCGTTCACATACCGGAACACAACCTGGCCGTTATCTTCGAGCCTATTGATCTCTCCGTCGAAATGATAATAATTGCCGTCGCCGTGGGCAATCGGAATCTGCAGCCGCTCGCCCTTTTCGCAACAGCGCGTGAAACTGGTGTCGGCGTTTTCTACCCGCAGATTGACATATTTGCAGCTAAAGCGCAAGTGCTCATTGCGAATCAACGCTCCCGGCAGCAGACCGCATTCGGTGAGGATCTGAAATCCGTTACAGATACCGATCACCATCCCGCCATTGTGGCCGAAATCGATCACCTTTTCCATAATGGGCGAAAACTTGGCGATGGCGCCTGAGCGAAGATAGTCGCCGTAAGAGAACCCACCCGGCAAAATGATAGCGTCGCAGCCAAGGAGATCGCTGGATTTGTGCCATAGAAACTCGACTTCTTCCCCGAGGATGAACTTCACCGCCGCATACGCGTCGTAATCACAGTTGGATCCGGGAAATGTTACCACGCCGAATTTCATCAGTCCTTCTCCACCGTGAAGGTTTCAATCACCGGGTTGGTCAGCAATTTGGAGCAAACTTCGTCGATCTGGCGATCAATGTCACCCGCATCGGCAGCGATTCCCAGTTCAAAAAACCGGCCGGACCTTACCGACAGAAAATCATTGTATCCCATCTGCGTCAGCGCCTTGTGGATTGTTACCCCTTGCGGGTCCAGCACGCCGTCTTTGAGTCTGACATAAACAACAGCTTTTTTCGTATTGTTACTCATCTTCGGATCCTCTGTCGGTTTTTCGCCTGCGATACGGCCCCGCTACCCGTCCTACACCACGGTAGAACATGCGATAGACCTCACGCGCTATGCCAAACAATATATACAATGCCAATATGGGAAACAACATTAGTCTCGGTTCGAAAAGAATGATTATCAGCGCCACCATCAATACCGCTCCTTTCAGACGATTCTGCGGTGTATCGAACCGATCCGGGAAACTGTCGTACTGTACCTGTGAAACCATCAGGAAGGCCAGCAGGATTATCATCGACACCAGTACCTCACCATAGCGCAGTTCGTCCCAAAGCGCATAGCTGAAAATGATAAACGACACCAGGGCGAAGGCCGCTGCCGGAACCGGCAGGCCAAGAAAGTCCTTCTTCTCCTCGGTGTCGGCCAGGAGATTGTAGCGCGCGAGGCGGTATGCCGCCGCCATGATGAAGACGATCGAGATAATCCAGCCCCATTTGCCGAGCGAATTCAGTTTGATCGAATGGACCAGCACCGCCGGCGCAACACCAAACGAAAGAAAATCTGCCAGCGAGTCGAGTTCGACGCCGAACTGCGACGCTCCCCCGCTGAGGCGCGCTACCTTGCCGTCGAGAGCATCCAGAAACCCCGCCAGCACCACAAACCAACAGGCGGTGGTGATATGCCCCTCGAACGCGGAGAGGATCGCCAGAAAACCACAGACGACATTGCCCATTGTGAATGTGCCCGGAACAATCTCTCTATATTTCGGCACGGTTGCCCTCTGTATTGCTTTCGGTTAGACGGTCGTCCACCACCTCGGGCAGGTATCCGATCACGGTTTCTCCACCGGCGACATGATCACCGGCAACAACCTCGATTCGGCTGTCAGCCGGAACAAACAGCTCCGTGCGCGAGCCGAACCGTATCAGGCCGAAACGATTTCCCGCCGAGACTGTGTCTCCTTCGTTCAGGCGGCAGACTATCCGGCGCGCGATAAACCCGGCGATCTGCTTGCATACCAGCTTGTGGCCAGTGTCGGAGGTCATGCCGATTTCCGTCTGTTCGTTAAGCTCCGAGGCTTTATCCTGGAAGGCGGCAAAGAACTTTCCCGGATTATATTCTACATAGTCGACGACACCGGTTGCGGGCACGCGGTTGACGTGGACATCAAGAATCGAGAGAAAGATCGACACCTTCAGCGCTTCGCCGATAAACGGATGGCTGATTTTTTCGACCGCCAGTACCCGGCCATCGGCCGGTGCTATCAAAATATCCTCCGCCGGGTCGAAACTGCGGTCCGGATCACGGAAGAAAAAGGTCGTAAAAACCGCCAACATACCGAATATCAGACTCAGTGCGAACAAGCTCTTGCTGTCATACCGGGTAGCCGCCAGAATGAGAATTACCGTTAAGACGACTCCGATACCGATAAGGATCAGACCATCACGAGCGATCATTTGAATACTCTCCTAAAAACCTTGTCAACATTCTTAGTGTAGTAGCCCAGATCGAAACAGCCGTTGATCTCCGATTCCGAGAGG
Source organism: Calditrichota bacterium (assembly GCA_030641085.1). Taxonomy (GTDB): domain Bacteria; phylum Zixibacteria; class MSB-5A5; order GN15; family FEB-12; genus DAOWIC01. The sequence goes on along the minus strand of DAOWIC010000002.1, from coordinate 6,202 downwards.
TGGCGGCGAATCTCTTTGTCTTTCTTCACCAACTCGCGAAACAGCCCCTTCCCCTCAGTGGCCTTCATAGCGTTGCGCTGTACCATCCGGTAGGCTACATCTCTTGACCCGACCGGCACCGCCAGCTTCAGCAGCAGTCGCTGCGAAAAGACCACTCCGCCCCGGTAGTAAATATTCTCGATCATCCGCTTTTCGTTTACCACCAGCCCCTTGAGCACTTCGATAAACTTCTGCAGGCCGTAGTCGGCAATCGTGGTCGCGTCCGGGATAATCACCCGCTCGACCGATGAGTGCGTAATATCGCGCTCATGCCAGAGCGGTATATTTTCCATTGCCGAAAGCGCGTAGCCGCGCAGCATGCGCGCCACGCCGGTAATGCGTTCGGCCGTTATCGGGTTCTTCTTGTGCGGCATGGCCGATGAACCCTTCTGGCCCTTGGTGAAACCCTCGGCCATCTCGCCGATTTCGGTCCGCTGCAGATTGCGAACCTCGGTGGAAAATTTCTCCAGCGATGAACCGAGCAGCGCCAGGGCGCTGATAAAATGAGCGTGACGGTCCCGTTGAATTACCTGGGTCGAGACCTCGGCTGGTTTCAGGCCCAGCGCCTTGCATACCGCCGCTTCTATTTTTGGATCGAGGTTGGCGAAATTGCCTACCGCGCCGGAGATCTTACCAACCGAGATCGCCTCCGTGGCAGCTTTGAAGCGAACCCGGGCACGTTTCAGTTCGGTGTACCAGATCGCGAATTTCAGACCAAGCGTGGTCGGCTCGGCCAGCACCCCGTGGGTGCGCCCGATACAGGGAGTCAGCTTGTGTTCGAGCGCATGCGCCTTGATAAGCCGCAGGGCGGTTGAGATCTTCTTGTCGATCAATTCGGCCGCGCGTTTCATCAGAAGGCCCATCGATGTATCCAGCATGTCGGACGAGGTCATGCCGAAATGAAGATACTTCGCTTCCTCGCCGACAAACTCCTCGACCGAGGTCAAAAACGCGATCACGTCATGATTGACTTCCTTCTCGATCTCGTTAATACGGTCGACTCTGAAATCGGCCTTCTGCTCAATCACCTTGAACGCCGCGGGCGGAATTATCTTGTATCTCGCCATCGCTCGGGCGGCCTCAACTTCTACCTCCAGCCAGGTCCGAAACTTGCTCTCTTCCGACCAGAGCCGGCCCATCTCTCTTAAAGTGTAGCGTTCGATCATTGGCCTGCGTTCGCCTTCTTATGATCTGCTATGAATTTTTCCAGCCCGATATCCGTCAGCGGATGCTTCACCAGGGCATCAATTACTTTAAACGGCATCGTTACCACGTCGGCGCCGATCATGGCCGCCTCGACCACGTGCATCGGATGGCGAACCGACGCCACCAGCACTTCGGTGTTGAGGCTGTAGTTGTTGAATATCGCCACGATCTGGTCGATCAGTTCCATGCCGTGAGTCGAGATGTCATCCAGGCGGCCTATAAACGGCGAGACATAGGTCGCGCCTGCCTTGGCTACCAGCAGCGCCTGTGACGGCGAGAAGCACAGCGTGGCGTTAGTCATCACACCCTGCCCGCTTAAAGTCTTGATCGCTTTCAGTCCTTCGATGATAATCGGAATTTTGACGACGATATTGTCGGCTATTTTGACCAGCGCCTCCGCTTCCTTGAGCATACCTTCATAATCGGTGGCGATCACCTCGGCCGAAACCGGACCGGTGACAACCCTGCAGATCTCTTTGAGCAGGTCATTATAGGACGCAGTCTCTTTGGCTGCCAGCGACGGGTTGGTGGTAACACCGTCGAGGACACCCATCGCGGCCGCAGCCTTAATTTCATCGATATTAGCCGTATCAATAAAGAATTTCATCCTTCTAACCTCTGTTGTAAGTGACTGAAACCAAATACAATCCTTGTGCCGGCGCAGTAAAAACCACCCTCTCCGACGTAGCGAACTTCAACATATCGCCAAACCCCTCTAAAGTCAAGTTCTGCTTGTTGTTGTCGCGCGGCAGGGTGGCCAGATTCACCATCGCCCCGACCAGCGAACGTATCATGGAGTGCAGGAATCGGTTACCCCTAATTTCAAAAACCAGCAGCGGCCCGATTTTGTGCCACGAGGCGGCCTCGATCCGGCAGCGGTTGTCCTCCTTGCGGGAGGCAACTACGCAAAACGGGCTGAAATCATGCTCGCCCACCACCAGCGCCGCGGCCTGCTTCAAAAGCGGAAAATTCACATCGCGCACCAGCTCCCAGCGTCGGTGACTATAAAGCGCCGAACGCTCCAGCCCGACCAAATACCGATAACGCTTGTGCAGCGCATGCCGCCGAGCGTTAAAATCCAGATCGACCTCGGTCGAGTTTTTGATTCGGATATCGTCGGGAAGGTAATAATTGATCGCATCCCGGTAACGATGCGGTTCGAGGCGATGGTCAATACGGAAATTGGCCACCTGGCCCAGAGCGTGCACGCCGGTATCGGTCCGACCGGCGCCGATCAGCTTGACCCGCTCGCCGGTGGTCTTTTCGACCGCATTGATTATTTCATCCTGCACCGTCTTCGGGCCATCCTGCGACTGCCAGCCGCAATAGCCGGTCCCGTCGTACTCAATTACCAGTTTGATATTCTTCTCTGTCATTTTCTACCGGAACAAGATGAAAATGCCTACCAGGCCCGCCGAAACGCCAAGCGTAAAAAGCCACTCCTGCCGCTCGAATTTGGATCGGGAATAAAACGTCCGCCGGTTGCCGGCCCGGTAACCGCGCGCTTCAATCGCCATCGCCAGTTCATCGGCGCGTTGAATCGCCGCCACAAAGACCGGCACCGTGATGGCGCTCGTTTTCCTGATCCGGTTCAAAAACGGACCGGTGAAACTCACGCCGCGCATGATCTGGGCGTTTTTGATTGCTGTGAATTCCTCGTAAAGGATCGGGATAAACCGGATCGCGATAAACAGGATCAGTCCCAGATCGGCCACCGGCACCCTCAGCCGCTCCAGCGGTTTGCCGAGTTTGACAAAGGCGTCGGCCAACTCCGAGGGCGAGTTGGTCAGGGTCATCAGAAACGCTATCGAGACAAACAAAATCAGGCGCAACGAAAAGAAACCGGCCATCCGCAGGCCGCCCTCAGTCAGGTTGAAAAGATACAGATCGACCAGCACCGGGCTGTTTTTACCTGAGAATATCAGGTGGTACAAGGCGGTAATGCCGACTAGCAAGAGGATCGGTTTGAAGTTTCGGATGATCGTAGGGGTTCCGATCCCGGACAGAAGCAGGCTTACCAGCAGGGCCGCCAGACAGGCGATGTTGAAGAGAAAGGAGGATGTCAGCAGCGACAGAACCAGCACCAGCGTTATCGGCAGTATTTTGGCCCGAGCATCAAGACGATGCAAAAACGAATCAAGTGGGCGATACTGTCCCAGCAGTACTATGGAATTCTGAAACATACTCTCTTAGCTTATGTTGGGAAGTAATATAGACACGTCCGGCGCGGCTGTCAAATCTTTGACAGCCCGGTGGAATCTTTATTATCCGACTCTGCACCCGAACGATCCTGGGGGCGTTTTTCAACTGCTTTCAGCACCTGGCAGGAAGCGCAGGCTGCTCTTTTGCGCCGCTTGCGGATCTCGTAATATACCACATAGACGACTGCGATCGCGATGGCCGCGCCGATAATCATATTTTGCCAGAAAATACTCATCTAAATCCCCATCCGGCTGAAAACCTGATAGGCCACCATTGCGCCCAGATAAGCGATGATGGTCATGTAAGAAAATGTGATCAGAGGATAGAACCAGCTTGCTGTCTCCTGCTTGATCGTCACCAGCGTGGCGCCGCACTGGCAACAAAGGGCAAAGAAAATCATGATCGACAGGGCTACCGAGGGCGTGAAAACCTGTTTACCGATAAGCGGCCCGTCATCCCAGGTCGCCATGCGCATCTTGTCCACCAGCGACGCCGATTCCTCATCGACATCGGCCCCCAGGTTGTAGATTGTTCCGAGGGTAGCGATGATTACCTCGCGGGCCGGGAATGATGCCAGCACCGCCACGGTGATTTTCCAGTCCCAGCCCAGCGGCCGGAAAACCGGCGCGATAGCGCGACCGATCCGCCCCAGGTATGAATTGCGGATAGTTGACCCGATGTGTTCGTTCTCCAGTTCGGTCAGCGACGCCTGATATTCAAGGCCCAGCGATTCCCTTGCCGCCTCGTCCGATACCTGCCCCAGGCGTGATTCGTAGGCGGTAGTTATCTCGGCTCGTGCGGATTCAAACTGCTCGGTCGTCGTGCTCGAACGCGGGTAGTAGCTCAACGCCCAGATGATACTCGTAATTGCCAGAATGACTGTTCCTGCCCTGACTACAAAGTGCCGGGCACGATTCAAAACGCGAATCGCCACCGAACGCACGGTGGGAACCTTGTAGGAGGGCATTTCCATCATGAACGTACCCTTCTCGGTCTTGAGCAGCGTCTTCTTGGCAATAAACGAGACGATCACAGCCACTACAATACCGAGCAGGTACAGCAGGGTCAGCACCAGTCCCTGAAGATTGAACAGCCCGAGATAGCTCTTGTACGGGATGAAGGCAGCGATCATGATTGAGTAAACCGGCAATCGCGCCGAGCATGTCATCAGCGGGGCTACCATGATCGTGATAAAGCGCAGCTTGCGATCCTCAATCGTGCGCGTAGCCATAATCCCGGGCACGGCGCAGGCAAACGAGGACAACATAGGTATGAACGACTTGCCGGACAGGCCACACCAGCGGAACATCCGATCCACTAAAAAGGCCGCACGCGGCATATAGCCGGAATCCTCAAGCAGGGAAATAAACATGAACAGGATTATAATCTGCGGCAAGAAGACCAGTACCGACCCTACCCCGCCGATCACGCCGTCGGTCAGCAGCGATCGCAACGGGCCTTCGGCCAGACCGCTCCCGACCAGGGTCGCGATCGAACCAAACAGATCCTCGATCAGGCGCATGAACGGTTCGGACCAACTGAATATCGACTGGAACACCAACGTCATCATTATTATCAGGACAATCGGTCCGAGGATCGGGTGGAGCAAGAACTTGTCGACCTTTTTCGATGTCGACTGGCGCGGTTCAGCGGTCGAACTGACTACCGCTTCGTGGATCTCCGAGGCCCGGGAGGTCAGCGCCATCGTCTCGGCCACCGAGAGCAGGCCGAATTTCTCCCTGATGCGTTCCCGGCCTTCACGAACGGCTTCCATCGCGTCGGATCCCTCGGTGTCGAGAAAGTGTTTCTCAGCCGGACCCTCGACATCAAAGAGCACCCTCAAATATTGCGCCCGGTTGCGGGGATGGCCGTTCGACCACTCGCTCATATCGGCCAGAATCGATTCGGTGACATCATCATATCGCTGAAGCAGCGGCTTGAACGGTCTGTTCACAACCCCGATTGTTTCTTGCTTCAGGCGGTCGATCCCCCGGCCGCGGCTGCCAACCACCGGCACTACCGGTATCCCGCCCAGCTTTTTCGAGAGTAGATCGGCGTCGATGTTATCGCCGTGCCGCTCGACAATATCAATCATGTTCAGGGCTACCACCACCGGGCAGCCGATCTGCATAATCTGAAACAGCAGGTAAAGCCCGCGCTCGATATTGGTTGCATCGACAACACAGATAATGGCATCCGGCGCCGCTTCGCCCTTTACCTCGCCAAATAGCGCCGAGGCCGCGATGTATTCATCCGGCGTAAAGGCCGAAAGCGAGTATGTGCCGGGGACGTCGATCAGGGTATAACGGCAGGAGTCGCAGTCACCGGCGACAAACGGCCCGGTCACCTTGTCAACCGTGACGCCGGGATAGTTGCCGACCTGCTGGCTGAGACCGGTGATGGCATTAAAGATGGTGGTCTTACCGCAATTGGGATTGCCGCACAGGGCAATCAGCCCACTTTTGGTGGAGTCCTTTTGGCGAGTAACTGACATTCGGGCAGGACTCAGGGTTATTCGTCGATTTCTACCGCCACCAACGACGCTTCGTTGTGCCTCAACGAGAGACAACAGGAACCGACCTGAATCTGCATCGGATCGTTGAGCGGCGCTCTCCTCAAGTATGTCACAGATCGTCCCGGCACCAGGCCCATTTCGATCAGACGTCGCGCTATGCGGCTGTCATCGGTGAAGCCTATGACTGTCCCTCTCTGCCCGGGAATCATGTTGCTAAGATGCGTCATATCGATCAACCTT
>DAOWIC010000321.1 GCA_030641085.1 Calditrichota bacterium | reverse complement strand
GCGGTGACAGGCGGTGATACAATCGCCCTCGCTCGATTTAAAAACCATGGTCCCCTTGCCATCCGGCTCGACCACCGCCAGACGTGAGATTTTCGCCTCACTGGAAAGTGTTCGGAAGGCCACCATGATCAACTCTTCCAGCGCAGGAACTCTTCCTTTCATGCCTGCGATCGTTCGGTACATTGACACCAGATGTGCCGATCGACTGAACTGAGAGTCGTGCAGTTTTGAAGTGAGTCCGGCGACTCGCTTGAGATTCGTCGTCGTCGCCAGGTCGATATCTCCGGGGATGATTAGCGCGATCAGCGAGTTGCTGTCATCGGACTGCATCCCGGGATGAACAAACTGGAACCGGGGCGGATCGGCCAGGATTGTGGCGTTGTCCGGCAGTAATTCCGCCGGGGTGAAGAAATCGCCTCGGCGAACAGCCCGCATCCATTTCTGACGGCACGTGCCTTCCACACGACCCGGTAACTGGTCGTAATTGCCGAGCGTCCCGGCAATAAAGCGCAGTCGGTAGCCCTGTCCGAAATCATAATACACGGCGCCGGTTATATTTTTGGTGAGATGGATCATAAACTCGAGCGCCCGTTTGGCAAATACCTCGGCCGTCGAGTTAACTGCGAACAGCGACCCGATATAGCGGCCGAAGATATCCTCGTCAGCCCTCGTGGCAGCGTCGATGTAACTCTCCAGACAGTCCGTCAGGCGAGTGGCGGTATCGGTTGTTAGCTTAATCTCAGAATCGGTATCTGACAGCAGCACGGCTGCCAAATCACCGCGAACAAAAACCGGATACAAATTCAGGTCGTCCGAACTGAACGGCTGCCAGGATATGTTGTTGCCCATCTCCTCGGCGCCGTCGGCCGGAACGGCCAGTTTGAGCCGATCAATCTGCTCCGGAGGCAAATACAGCCATGGAAACTGGTCAGGAGTCTCGGTCGTAGGCGTCAGGTCACGAAATAGTTGTGGCAACCCCTGCGATACAAATAACCGGACAGTGTTGGGCAGCACCAACTTCGTCAGCTCTCCCCCGAGCACTGTGAACGCGTCATTCATAGATCGCTCCATGTGTCAAATTGGCCCTCTTCTTGAATGATCTCTCGCCGATTCGTCAGGACACAGGCTTCTCCAGATAGTCGCCGATCCGCCGGGCGGATTTGTCGATAATCGACAGATATTTTTCGAGCTCATCGTCCTGATCGGACGACGAAGTTTTGAGCATTTCAACCGAACCCATAATACCGGTCAGCGAGGATCTGATGCGGCTTCCCAGTTCGGGCGCGGAACTGACCCGCTCGATCAGGCGCTGGTTTTCCAGGCGAAGCCGCGAGGCCGCTTTGCCTTTGATCCCCAGTTGAATCACAACGGACAAAACCGAGGCCAGATAAGAGACGAAATCTACTTCGGGCTGCCGAAATGGACACCGCTCCCAGTGTCTCATCTCACCGACGCTTATCACGGCCGGCGTATTGTCGCCCGCGACGATCGGCGCGATCAGGGCCGACCCTAACGAGGTGCCGAAGACCTGATTCCTTTCGGCATCACTCAGCTTGCGGTCGGTGCTGGTCTGATTTATCATCATCACCCGTCCGGTATCTCGCGCCAGGCGGTGATAGGGCATCAGAGAGAGAATCATGACACCGTCAGTTGGCGTCACGTTTTTCATCGATCGCGACGTGACCAGTGCCTGCGAGGTCATAAACTTTCCCCGAGCGTCGTAGGTGGAAACGCGGACACAGGTCGACTTCAATTCTCCGGCAACGATGTCGGCCACACGCTGGAAAGTCTGGCGGAGATCCATGCCGCGGGCAGCATCTTTGAGTAATCCGACAGCCAGCGATGCACGCCGATCGCGAACATCGAGATTGTAGCGATGTTGCTGTTCCTTGACGAGACTGAATATCATCGGCAGGCATTGCTCAAGGAGAGCAAGCTGACGCGGACCATATGCTTCGCGGCGGTCGGCGGCGAACACCGCGACGCCCTCCACTCGTCCTCCCCGGGTCACCGGAAGGGCGGCGTATGACTGCATACCGGTTTTGAGAAGTATCGAGTCGGCCGCGCCGGATGCGTGGCGTAAATCGTTAATGACCGCTTTTACTCCCGTTTGATAGACCCGATGTGCTTCGGGGGTCGTGCCGCCGAAATCAACATCGACCTCCATCAGGATGCCTTCGTTACTACCGATAGTGAATCTCTGGGCATGACCATCATGGTGGACCACGGTCAGCGAGAAATAATCCAGCGGCATCTTCTCTTTCAGACCGGCAACCAGCGACGAAAGATTGTCGCGGGTGTCTTTGCGGAAGTCCAGCCGTGATGCCAGCGATGCCTGCCAGTGCTGTTGCGCTTCATGATACTCATCCTTGTGAATCAGCTCGCCGAGCTGAATCTCACGCGCGATGATATCCCCCGTTATCCTGAGATTCACCCGATCTTCATCGCTGACAGGGTGGTCAGCATCCTGCCAGAGCACAAAGAGCCCGGCCAATCGGTCCTGAACCTCGAGCGGAACGATCTTATCCGGCTTATGGGCAATACCCAGCCCCTCTCTAACAAGCGTGGAGTAATCCACCTCGCGAGCATATCTTCTGAGAGCCTCACGCGCGATATCCGCCTGCGTCGGGAACTCCGGAGACTCTTCCTTTTGACCACGACCGGCGATCAGCACCAGGCGGCCGGTGCTGCGCGAATACACATAGACCGCGCCCTTTGCCAGCGAGCAGGTCTCCATCATCTGATCCAGGGTCTTTTCCAGAATAACAGGAACGCGGTTTTCAATTCGAACCAGACGGGCAACCTGTTTGATCAGGCCGAGTCGTTCGATGCGCTCCCTGCTGTACTGACGATGGGCCTGTGACAGCGGCAGCCACACAGTCACACCGCTTATCAAAAGCATCGTGCCGGTGATAATAGCGCTCCACGAGACCAACTGGTAAAAAAGCGATTCGGACAAAAACGGCACACCGGCGAATACGCCCAGCCCGTTGTAAAGTTGGGCGAGAAAGACGATCGACAGGATCGCCAGACCGGAGCTTATATGCTTATAGCTCGTCTTGTCCACTCCCCGCAAATATCCCCTGTATTTGGAAATGGCCACCAAACAGCCCAGAAAAAACAGAACCAAAATCGAATCAGCTACCTGTGCGCCCATAGCTCCTCCAATAGTCCTAATCCATTGCTATAAAGATAATTATCGGCAAGTCGCTCCCTTTTATTAGGCGGCCGAAGAGGGACCGGCGACTACTGTGGCGGATGCTCCGAAATATATGGGAATTGTCCAATAATGACACCAACATGGAGGACCCGGGCGACTTACCGCTCCCATGCTTACATATTGCCCCACAACACGATACGAGCATGGTGAAGCGTTTGGTATCCGGATTGCAACGAAACGAGCAGCAAGACTGAAACACAACCATTACGGGAGGCCGGATGCTGTTCAAAAAGACGTTTTTTGCATTGATGACTGCGATCTGTCTGGTGACTATCGGCTGGCTGGGTTGCTCCGACGACACCATCACCACCTATCACTCAGGCGATACTCCATCGGTGACCGACAACAGCGGCTCGGTTACCTATTATTTCCCGCTTACCCAGGGTTTTGCGACCACCTACCAGGTGACCTCGTCCAACGGTATCACCGAGGTAGTGTCGTACCGGGTTGGCAAAGAGGTGTCGGTTCTTGATTTCGAGGCGGTTGAGTGGTTCTGCGGTCACAACGCCGACCCCGGTTTTTTCCGCCCGGTCGGCGACGCCCTTTACTATTACGATAGTCCCACCGCCACGCCGGAAAAGATACTCGAGATGCCACTTGATCCGGGCAATAGCTGGACTCGTTACTCTACCATCGAGACCGCTCTCTCCGACAACGATTTCTATATCGATATCAATGTCGGTTTCTATGATCAACTTGGCGGGGATGATATTGATAGTGACGAAGGCGGTCTTTTGAAGGTATATCCCTCTGAGGGCGGCGTTTCGATGACAGTGGCTCAGACCGAGTCGCTTCAATTGAGCACCGGCAACTTTTTCAGCCACGCTGTAAAAGTCTATAACGAGGGCGTCACCGCCGACAAAACGAACTACTACTGGTTTGTCGCCAATGTGGGCCTGGTAAAATATGTCATCGGCGCCACCGATCAGAGCTACCCCAACGGGGATCTGGTCGCTGAGTTGATTAACTATGGCTATTGAAACGCAGATAAAGGAAAAAAAAGACCGGACCACAATCCGGTCTTTTTTTATCCCTCAAACAGGGTCGGGTTGACTATCCGACTATAATTCTTGAAGTGCAGCTTGGCCACCTTCTCAAGTATTTCGGGTCCCAGTCGGCGCACCAGTTGACGTCCGGCCTGGTCGACTTTGGGAGCCGCCCCACGCGGCAACTCCATGCCGCACTCGACCGATAATCTCTCCATCTCACGGATAAAGCGTGCCCGGGCCAGGATTGACGCCGCGGCTACCTGAAGAATCGATTCTCCCCGCACGATCTGCTTCAGATTGATGTTGACTTTTCTGCGGCCGAGCTCGCCTTCGATCAACTCCGGCTTGCCGAATTTGTCTGAGACAGCGAGATCAACCCGATTTATTTTCGCCACCCGGGCTATCGCCTCGGCATGCCCGGCTGCCAGCAGTTTGTTGAGGTTTTTTATTTCACGGTAGCGCTGATTGTATTGCACCGGTGTCAGGACGATTACCTCGTGAACGAACTGGTCGCGCAGCCAGTCATCGATCTCGAGCGTCCGCTTGACCGAGATCAGCTTACCATCGCGGACCCCCATGTCGGTCAACCGCGACAACATCCGGTCATCGGCAAGGAAAGATGCAATGACGAGCGGTCCGAAAAAGTCACCCTTTCCGGACTCGTCGATACCTAATACAATATGTTCGGGGGGCATCCTGGTCAGTTGGCCCGTTCCAGATACTCGTTGGATCTGGTGTCTACCTTGACGTTATCGCCATCCTTGATGAAAGCGGGCACCTTGACAACGAGGCCTGTTTGCAGCTTGGCCGGCTTGGTGACGTTGGAGACTGTGTCACCCCGAGCGGATGGCTCGGTTTCGACAACCTTTAGCACGATCGCCGCCGGCAGGTCAACCGAGATCGCCTCGTTATCCAAAAAGAGCACCTTGTATTCCTGTTCCTCGAGCAAATACCACTTGGCGTCACCGAGATTATCCACGGGAATCGCCACCTGCTCGTAAGTCTGCGAATCCATGAAATTGTACTCGCCGGTAGTCTCATACAGATACTGCATTTTCTTCTCTTCCATATCAGGAGGCTTGAAGGAGTCGTTGGATGAGAAGACTTTCTCAACCACGGCGCCGGTTCTGATATGCTTCAGTTTGGTCCTGATATTGGCTTTGCCCCGCCCCATTTTGAAGTGCTGGTAACTGACGACATAATACGGCTGATCATCAACCAGTATGCGCAATCCGCGGCGAAAATCAGACGGTGAAAACATAGGTCCTCCTGTTTAAATCGAGACCCAATATAACAAATATGGAGGCTAACAAAAGGGAATTTTACGCTGTCGGCGAAGTTTGCCGCTCAGGCGAGCGAGAATCTGCCTGTCGCCGAATGGGCAGCATTATGCGGAAGGTTGTCCCCTCACCGACCCGTGAGTCAACCGTCAGGCGACCGGCGTGCAGGTCGACAATCTTGCTCGCCAGGGGCAGGCCAAGTCCCGTGCCGGAGGGCCGCGACGAAAAGAACGGCGTGAAAATCCGCTCGATATCCTTCGACTCAATCCCACAACCAAAATCGCTGACGGCCAGCGTCGCCATATCGCTGCTTTTCGACAGGGCCACATCTACTCTGCCGCCGCTGTCACCGTAAGCGTTGACCGCGTTTTCAATGATATTGGTCAGGGCCTGTTTCAAAAGCAGCCAGTCGCAGACGAGTTCAATTGGCCTGGCATCCGCGGCGGGCATCATATGAAACTCTATCGCACGGCAGTCGGACCTGACCCGGAAGGTCTCCAGCAGTTCTTCAAGCAATGCGCCCAGATTTTCCGGCTTTGGCTCGTAGTTAAACGGTCGCGTGAAATTGAGGAAGCGGTCGATCAGTCTTTCGGCTTCCCGGGTTTCATCCATCAGCGCGGTGGCCGACTCAATGTCGTGGTCTTTTTTCTCCAGCCGTTTTCTCACCAGATTGCCGTAGCCCATGATAGCACCGAGTGAGTTGCGCAATTGGTGAGCCAAACCGGCCGACATTTCGCCCAACGCGGCCAGACGGCGACTGTTCTCAAGCTCCACCTGTAGATGCTTCATCTCAGTAAGATCATTAATGAGTACTGAGGCGCCGATCGCCGATGATTCGTTATCGCGTATCACCGACACTGCCACACCCAGACTGAGCCGGGAGCCATCGGGAGCCACCAGTTCATATTCACGGTAGGGCTGGTTCCGATTCTCTTCCAGCGTGGCCTTGACAGCCGTGGAAATCGACCAGTTGGGACCGAACAACTCGCCGTAATGTCGACCGACCAGTAATTCCTGGTCGGTCTGCATCGTT
>DAOWIC010000362.1 GCA_030641085.1 Calditrichota bacterium | reverse complement strand
CCGACACCGATCTTCAGAAACTGTGCTCCGGCCGAGCCGGCTGTGCTCTGTGCTGAGGCGGCGCCGAAACTGAATATCAGCAGCATTATCGCAATTAATATTCTTTTCATCATAGCACCTTCCTCTACTTTATCACCGCGAAGCGGCCGACGTATTCACCGTACCCTGATTCGACATGGTACAGGTACATACCCGAGGCCACTTGACGATTGGCGGTGGAACGAAGATTCCATTCACACATGCCGGAACCATCGTCGTCGTAGTGGTTAAGCGTTCTCATCAGGTCACCGGCCAGGTTATAGATGCGAATAGTGCACTCGCTCGGCAGCCGCTGGAATTGAAGCACCGATTCACCTTCGGCTGTCTCCACCATCGACGAATACTGAACGAAATACGGGTTGGGCACTACTCGAATATTCTTCAACTGTTCTTTGGCCATGGCGGCGTCTACACCGTCAATCTTGAAACTGAAGACATCATCCGGGCCATTCACCGGCGCGCCCTCAACGGTAAAGACATCGCCATCGACAGGCGCATAGCTGTCCTCGTCAAGACTGAACCGCCAGCCGACAATGTACGGGAAAGCCTCCGCGGTCAGGTCGCCAAGCGGGTCATACGGAACATTAGCTATAATCAGGTCGCTGTGTGGATCCCAGGTACCGTCAACCGGCCATTCATCCATCATCAGCGAAACACGTTGATTTATGGAGATATTCCAGACCTCGAACGGCACCGGCGTCTGCGGGTACGGGACGCCGTCGAACCCTTCCCAAAGAGAGACCGCCATTGTTGAATCGGTGGAGTATCTCAATTCATATGTGCCGCGATATTGGTCCATACCAAAGGCATACTCGGGCACACCGGTCCAGTACGGCAGGACTGGCCCTGTGTATGTACCCAGGGCAAGCGTCGTGCCGGTTCCGCCGAATTCGGTCTGAGCCATACTGGGCGGCTCAAGCTCACCGTCATAGACGAGCACTCGTATACCCTCGACCACCTCGACATAATTCGGATCCCCGGCGGTCATGCTCTGATCGGCCAGAACCGTGTCGCCGGTAGAAACATTGATCAAGTGCCAGAAGGAGCCTGTCATACCGTCTTCAAAGACCACTCGGTATTCGGCTCCGACTGTCTCCGTCTCGTCGAAGACAACCGGGATCACCTCGCCGTCCGACGGGCTGCCGGTACCGGTATAGTCGTGTATAACAGTTGCCGCGGCCTCGATGAAGCCGGCCGATCTGCTACGCGGTGTGGCGGCGATGATATTTTCACTCTGTCCGGCCAGACCGAACCCGCTTTGCAGCGGATCCATAGTGGAATCACCGGTATCAAAGGCGGCCAGGCAGTACCAGTATTCGACGCCGTTGTACAGCCCGGTATCGATAAATGAGTGCGGCATCGGATCACCCGGACTGATTACCGAGTAGGCCGCAAGTGGCGTGTAATCGATATCAAGGCAGTCATTGCCGGTGGCCCAGATCACGTTGCCCCAGGTCTTGCCCTGGTTGTCGCTGCGATAGAGCTTGTATCCGGCAAAGTCGTTCTCCAGTGTCATGGGATCCACGGCGACCTCAGAGGTGTCGTTCCAATAGAGGTAAACTTTGCCGTCACTGGCCCGCGCTTTCAGAGTCGGGGTCGGAGGCGGCTGCGGTCCCACAAAGTAATTGTCGTAAAGTTCCTGGGCCATGGCGGCGTTATCTTCGAAATCGGCCGGGTCGGCACCGGCGATAAGGGCGTAGACCACCCGTACCGTCGCGCCGGCGGCGATATCGATGCCACGCACACACTGGACATAAAACTGGTCTGTCGGCGGCAGCGGCTCATCCCACTGGGTGCTGTTGGCCATGGCAAACCGTCCTTCGTCATCGGAGGGCAGATAAGCCCAATCATCGGTCCGGAAGGCGGTCATGCCGATATCATTGGGCGTTTCGAGCAGCTTGGTGCCCATGACGCCGGTCTGAACCGTCGGACCCCAACCCGGGTCGATACCGATAACATCGTATATGTAGGCCAGGCTTTCGGTGGTGTCGTAGACCACCATATCCTCCTGCCGGCCGTTGCTACCCATGCCGTCCTCACCACCCACGTCGATATCACAATAGAGGCCAAACGCGAAATCGGTGTAATCCTGATCGGTGGTGTTGGTGATTTCCAGCAGCATGATCATGAAATCTTCATTGTAGCAGTAATTCCACTGCAGCACAGTGTGGGTCATTTCGAGGCCCAACAACGATGAACCGTAGGCGACGTCGTTCATGCGGTAGTGCGAATCCTGAAGCGAGGTCGGTCCGGCCTCCTGGAAATCAGCCGCCAGCGAATTGTAGGGCTGGTTGTATTCCCAGGTTTCGGTTGTCGGATCCCAGACCCGCCATCCCAGCGCCGGATTGGACAGACCCAGACCAACTGTGTCGGTCGGATCATACCCCCAGTAGCGCGTGGAATCGGTCGACAACAGTATGCTATACTGGTCAACTCCGCCCACCGGCATCATCATCCCCTGCAGGTCATCGGTACTGTTGGCCATCAGGGTGTCGCCGGAACCGGGTACACCGCCGATCCAGTAGAGGATTTCGGCGAGATAGGAATGACCGGAGTTGCGCGGCCATTCACCGGACGGCAGACCATATTTGTAGCCGCCGATGTAACCGTAGTTTTCGATAAGGGTAACTATGTTACCCTTGTTATGGAAGACCCCGTCGATAGTAATCGGTTCTGCCGACAGGGAGAGTCCGCTGTTATCGGTGCGCTGCACGCTTGCAAGCTGATCCGGCGGCGGCATGGTGTGCACGCTAACAACCGCAAGTGGTATCAAGGCCGCTATCAACAGACTCTTTAGAGCGAGTTTTTTGATATTTAACATCTCATCAATCTCCGGCCTAGAAGTTAAATTCTATCCCGGTGCGGATAGTGCGAGGCGGTGAATAGTGTTGTGGGTCATAGTCATACAGACTATCCCAATATTCTATATCATCAACGCTTACCCCGAGGGTCGGGACAATCTGATTACCGTCATCATCCGCTTCGCCGGTACGGGAGTAAAGATCGAGTACATTGCGTTTGTTGAAGACATTATCAACCTCGACGAAGAAACTCGCCAACAGGTTGCCGGTGCCAACGCGGAAGTCCTTGTTGAATCTCATATCAACCGTGTAATTGGCCGACAGCCGACCCGCGTTCCAATCACCGAGGCGCTCTCCGGATTCATCCGTAACGGTGTACGGCAGCCCGGAACCGTAGTGGCCGACCACGTTGAGGCCCCAATTGGAGGGTACGCGGTAGTCCAGCACGGCCGCAAGCGTATGGCGCTGATCGTAGTCGAGAGGATAGCTGGTCAGCGGCGGCAACGTGTCGTCCAGCGATGTCAGGTAGCTGTAGTACGCGTCGGTAGCCGACGATCCGACACCTCTGGCAATCATGTAGCTGTAGGATACTGAGCCGGTCAAATATCCCGCCATGGGCAGCTTCTCCAGCGAGATATCGACACCCTTGACAGTGCCGAAATCATCGTTGTCGAAAAAGGTGACGGCGTTGCCGGCGACTTTGTAGTTGGAACGCGTGGCCACCAGGTCGGTGACATCTTTGTAGTAAGCGGTGATATCGAGCCGGAGATTGTCGCCGAGCATGTGATCCAGTCCCAGCTCATAGGAGACTGTCTGCTCCGGCTCAAGGTCCGGGTTGCCCAGGAGCGGGTAACCGGTGCTCACATCGCCGTCCATATTCGTGTACATATAAGTGTAGCGAGGAGTCTGGTAGTAGTAACCGTAGTTGAAATGCATCACCGACTTTTCGCCAATCGGGAACGACACGCCCAAGCGAGGTGAGACCTTGCTCTTGGCGTCTGCTTCCTGATAATTAGCCTCCAGTTCATACGGCGTCACGTTGTAGGAAACATCGGCGTTTATATAATCGTAGCGGGCGCCCACATTTACAACAAAAGCATCGTATTCCATCTTGTCCTGAACGAAGACCGACAGGTAGGTCGGCTTGCTGGTGTATCTCTCACCGTACGGATTATCGTTGTAGAACTGCTTATTATCCCACTCTACCGAATACTTGCGGTACTCCAGACCGGTCTTGAGCTGGTTGCGCTTGTCAAGCTGATTGACCAGGCTGAGTTGAAGGGCGTTGTAAGCCGATTCCCGGAACCGATAGATGGGGTTAACATCATCGCCGGTGGTAAAGCCGGTGACTTGCGCCACGTCGGTATAATCGACGTCACCGCCGTAGTTGTCATCCTGAATCGTACCATCGTAGTTGCCGGCGGAATCTTCGGAATAGCCGGGCCACTCGGTCCAGTACAGGTCCATCAGCGCGGTCGGGGCGCCGTGGTACCGGGTGTAGAATCGATTAACCGCAGCCGAAATGACCGTGCTCGGGTTAATATTGTAATTACTCGAGAGACCCACCAGGTATGACTTCTGCTCGAACGACGGCAGGCCGTCGAGATTGAAGTCATAGGATATGCCATTCACATCGCGATGGTCGTACAACTTTCCGTCCCGCTCATTATAGGCCAGGTTGGCTACCATCTTCATGCTTGGCAGCGGCTGCATGGCGATCTTCGCGGTCCCGGAGTATGATTCGCGTCCGTTGTTTGGCAGACAGGTGGGATCGTTCAGGTATTCTCCTGCCGAACTGAATGTAAACAGATCGGGATTGAGGCCGGGGACGGGACCGGACAACCTGACAGAGCCGGACTGATTGCCAATGCTCTTCAAATCGCTCCACTCGCTGGTATTGACATCAAAGGCGTGAGTAAACCCCCGGTAATACCTGAAGCCGCCGTGGTATTCCGAGCCGCCCTCGCGCGTAACTGCGCTCACCACACCGGACAGAGCCTCGCCGTATTCGGCAGTGTATCCGCCCGAGGTTAGCGACAGCTCTTCGAGAGCGCCGGGGAAGATGGCCATGCCGCTGCTGGCGAAGAACGGATCCTGAACCGAGAAACCGTCATAATAGTATGACACCTGTCCCGTACGGCCGCCGCGGACATGGAGATTGTTGTCCCGGTCGATAATCACCCCGGGATAGTTGGTGAGGACTGACTGCACCGAAACGATATTGGGCAACGTCTTCAGGCGATCCGACGTAAAGATCACCTTCGAGGCCGTCAGGTCCTTTTGGATTACGGGACTCGTAGCATAGACGACCAACTGCTGGCTAAGCTCGACTGGCTGTTCTGCCAGCTCGAAATCGACCGGCGTGGTCAAGTCAAGCAGAACCCTCACATCCTTCTTGATTACCTGCTCAAAACCGACATTAGTCACTGAGATGTCAAATTTGCCAACTGGTACGTTGATGATAAAATACTCACCATCGATATCGGTTTCGGTTGCATGATTGGCACCAAGAACTCTTACCGTTGCTCCCACTATCGGTTCTCCGGTTTTCTGATCCATGATCACACCGGAGATCTTGCCGCTAACGCCAGCAGTAACATTGGAGGATAACATCAGTATTAGCGCACAAGACAGGAGGGGCAATGGTTTTAGCAACCGTCTAATCAAGGCGATTCCTCCTTGTATCACATCATATCTGTTTTGTTTTACAGATGAGATCTATTTCCAAAATGATCTTTCCATGTACTTATCGGACTCGCGTGTCAAAACTTAAGGAGCCAACCGGAAAAAAGACAAACCGCTCAATCGTTCCTGTCAGCCATTCAAGTTTCAGGCGCTAAGTCCGATAATCCCAAGAGTATCGCGCCTAACGGCGTGGTTAGGCTTGCTCGATGGACACCGTAAGCACTTGCGGATCATTAAAGAAGAGGACAAAGATACCCGCACAATGCCAAGCGCTCTACGAAAACTGGTTCTGTCTTCGATTGCCCTCGCCGTTTGCTGCGCTGTAAATGTGAGTGCAGGCAATTTGAAGGTCGCCGTTCTGGCTTCGGACAGCCTGACATCCTCGAAGCGCACTCTGGCCGGAGCACAGAAAGTGATTCGGCGTGAGCACCCCGAGGTCGAGTTTGTCCAGTTCAATCTGACGTCCGACCCGAATCAAAATGCCGCTATCACCAATGCTGTCCGAAATGAGGCCCCGAAGCTGATCCTCACCCTGGGCAGTTCGGCGACCAGCCTCGCCCGGCAGTATTTCACCGATATTCCGATCGTATTCTCGGGCGTGAAATATCCGGTTCTGTCCGGGTTTGTCAAATCGACGACAGATCCAGGGGGGAATATCACCGGCGCATCGCTGGACGTTCCCACCGCGATTCAGTTCAGTCATTTTAAGAAAATTGTGCCCGGTCTGAAGAAGATCGGTCTTTTATACACCCAGAACACGGCCAGCCTGGTACCCAGCGCCAAAATAGTGGCGCGACAGGCCGGGCTGGAGTTGGTGGCGGTCTTGGTAAAAGATGACCGGCATCTCCCCGCGGCCCTTGATTCGCTGGCAGGCGAGGTCCAGGGCATGTGGTCGGTAGCCGATCCCAATCTTTTCAAGCCGAAATCGACCCGTTATATTCTGCTGAACTCGCTGCGCAAGGGACTCCCGTTCATGGGTTTCTCTCGCTATGTCGTTGAATCAGGGGCACTTTTCGCTCTCGATTTCGATTACAAGGCGGTCGGTTTTCAAGCGGGAACTATTGCCAATCGCATAATCAACGGCGAGAAACCGGGCAATATCGACGTTACCTCCGCCGACGTGATCTGGTTCCATTACAATGAAAATACCGCCAAGCGGATCGACGTGACCATTCCGGATGAACTGGCGGCCGTGGCGAAGGAGGTCTACCGATGAGACTTCCCCGCCTGATCAACTCGCTTTCGCTGCGAGCCAAGTTCGTCCTGCCGGTCTCGATTGTCATGACCGCTCTGGTGATGTTTGTCACCAGTTACCTGATTGATCGCCAGGCGAACGGTTACCGCCGCGAGGCGGAGACCAGTGGCGCCACCATGATCCGCATGCTGGCCATGCACGTCGAGAGCGGCGTGCTCTTTGAGGCCAAATACGAACTGGATGAGGCGCTAAAGATTCTCTCGCAGTTCGATGTCGTCACCTACGCCGCTATCTACAATCAGGAAGGTGAGCTGCTGGCGGAAATCGGCGCCTGGGACGACTTGGTTGAGCCGGCCAGGATCGAAAACGGTGACACAGATTCGGCCAACGAGGATCTGCTTCGAAACTACTATTTGACCGACGTGGCCGGCAATGACTTTATCGAGCTGCGCCATCCGGTGCTTTCCCGTATCAAGAAGATGGACCGCGAGGTGCTGGGCATGACCGGCGGGCTGGAGGAATCATTCGCCTCCGAATATGTGACCGAAGAGATCGGCTCGGTTATGCTGATTCTCTCCCTTAAGTATGTCAATAAGTCCATATCCGAAGCCAGGACCACCGCCATCATACTGACGGTCGTCGTGCTGGTAATCGCGCTGGCGATTCTCACCTCCCTGATCAACTTGATAACCAGGCCGGTTCAGCAGTTGGTCCAGGCGACCGACCGGATCGGACGCGGCGATTTGACTCAGCAGGTCGATATCCAACAGAGCGACGAAATCGGCCAACTGGCCCACACGTTCAACAAGATGGTGGAGTCGCTGCAGCAGTCACGAGACGAAATCGAGGGATACAACCGAACCCTCGAAAGCAAGATTATTGAACGGACAATGGAGTTGGAAGAGGCCCAGGCGCAACTGATTCAGACCGAGAAACTAGGCGCTATCGGACAGCTCGCTGCAGGTGTCGCCCACGAATTAAACAACCCGCTCGGCGGTATTCTCGGCTATGCCCAGTTCACGCTTGAAAAGATGCGCAAAAACGTCCCGGGGCAGACGACCGAAAAGGAAATGGAAAATTACAAGCGCTACCTGGGCGATATTGAGGGTCAGGCCAGGCGGTGCAAGAACATCGTTCAAAACCTGCTGCGGTTCTCCCGCTCGTCAAGATCCACCGAATTCGCCAATGTCGACATCAACCGCATTATCGACGATACCCGAACATTCGTCGAGCATCAGTTGAATATGAACAATATCGAACTTGAGTTCGAGCCGGACGAGAATCTGCCGGTCTTCCAGGGCAACGCCGGGCAGCTCCAGCAGATATTTACCAACCTGATAATCAACGCCATGCATGCCTCGCCGGCGGAGTCGATTATAAAGATCAGAACCCGCTACAGCAAGGCCCTCGGCGAATTCGGCGGGGCGATTGAAATACTCTGTATCGACCAGGGCGCCGGGATCGCGCAAGAGGACCTAAAGAAGATATTTGAGCCCTTCTTTACCACCAAAGAGCTGGGCAAAGGTACGGGACTGGGGCTTTCAGTCAGTTACGGAATAGTCAAAGACCACGGCGGCGAGATAAAAGTCGACTCCGAGGTAGGTAAGGGCACCACCTTTACCGTCATTTTACCGCTTCAGAAACCGCAGGAAGCCTCCGATACTGATAGTGAAGATTTTTTTAAGACCTTATCGGGAAAAACGAGGATCTGATTAAGAATTATGGCAAAAAGATCCATTTTAGTTGTAGATGATGAAGAAATCATCCGAGAGTTTTTGCTCGAAGTGCTCAACGAGGACTATGACGTTCAGGTAGTCGGCGATGGTGATGAAGCCATCGAAAAACTGAAGCAGACTCGATTCGACTTGGTCATCACGGACCTCAAGATGCCTCGAGTATCGGGCGAAGAGGTGGTGCGATTTGCCCGCGAGTCCGATCCGGACTCCAAGGTGATCGTAATCTCCGGCTATTCCAGCCTTTATACGGCGAGCCAGTCGGTCAATCACGGCGCCTGTGCGTTTTTGTCCAAACCGTTCAGTATAAAAGAACTTCTACAGACAGTTTCAACTGCCATCGCGGGATGAGGTGCGAGTATGACAAAAATTCTGGTTATAGATGATTCCGACGTAATCCGCAACCTGCTGCAGGAATACCTGCGTGATTTCGGCTATGATGTCGAGGTGGCCGTAAACGGCCGCGAGGGTATTCGGATGGCTACCGAAAACGAGTATGCCATTGTCTTCTGCGACCTGCACCTGCCTCGCAAGAGCGGGTATCAGGTGTACAAGGCGGTTTCGGCGGTGAAGCCGGACCTTAAGTTTATCATGACCGATTCGTCGCCGGACCAGTATTCGGCGATGGCCCGCGAGGCCGGGGCATACGGTTATCTGACCAAGCCCTTCAATCTGGACGAGGTAATTCAAACGCTGCAGGCGGCTCTGTCAGAAACAAGTGTAAAATGACCAAAGCTGATAACAGCAACATAAACATTATTGTCGTCGATGATGAGTCGATCGTGCTTTCGCTCATCCGTGACGCCCTTGAGGATGACGAGTATCAGCTCGATACCGCCCTGAGTGCGGCTGAGGCGCTCAAGATTATCGAAGAGAAGAAAATCGATTTGATAATCTCGGACATTCGTATGCCGAAAATGAACGGCATTGAGCTGGTCAAAAGAACGCGCCAGACACATCCGGACGTGGCCGTCATCTTCATGACCGGATACGCCAACCTGAATTCCGCTAAAGATGCTATCAAGCAGGGCGCCAGTGACTATATTCTCAAGCCGTTTGAACTGACGGAAATGCGCCAGGCGGTGACCAAGGCGGTCGACAGGATAAAACGCGGTGAGGCGGTCAAACAATCCAGCGTGCAGTTGAAAAAGCTGTCCGATCTCAACGAAATGCTCTTTACCGCCGGTGATCGAAAGTCGCTGATAACGTCGTCGCTCAAATACGCCCTGATGCACTGCTCCTCCGACTCTGGGGCGATGCTTTACTGGGACCGTGAGCGAACCCGGTTCGATCTGTTGCAGCTCGACTCCGGCCGGATTTCGGAACAGCAATTGCCCCGAGAGCTGCTTCTGCCCGCCATGGAGAATATCAAACCGGAGGATGTTCAGCATCCCACGATTTTCTCCCGGATCGAAGACCTGCCACTCGGTCAGGGCGACGCGGCGTTGATGCCGGCTGAATTCCTGAGCGGTAATCACTGGGCTGACGGCCGGATTTTGATGGTTCCGGTCGCCCGTCAGACCGCGGTCTACTGCTTCATGTTGATCTGCGTGCCGCCTGATTCGGTGCCTATCGACGAGAGCGGTCAGAGACTGCTCTCAATCGCGGCCAGTCAGTTGTCCATGTCGCTGGAAAACCTCGATCTGCTTCAAGAGACACAGCAGGCCTACGACCAATTAAAGGCACTTCAGGACGAAACGATCCAGTTGGAGAAAATGGCCACCCGCGGCGAGATGTCGGCCGAGATCGGCCATGAACTGAATAACTTCCTGGGTGTGGTATCCGGCAATCTGTCGTTGCTGGAACTTCAGCTTGACAAAAAGAACTTCGGCGAGCTGCAGAAATATGTCACCGTGATGACCGACACGGTCGGAAAAATGAAGAAATTTACGGCAAACCTGATGGAGCTTTCGCCTATATCGACGAAAAAAGAGGTCTTCTATTTCGACAAACTCATAACCGAGGTCATCGATTACCTGAAACCGCAAAAGCGGTTTGACGGTGTCAAGATCATCGTGCACCCGTTCACCGAGGCCATCCCCCTGGAAGCGGACATCGTTCATATCCAGCAGGTGCTTTACAACCTGTTCAACAACGCCGCCGATGCCACCTGCGGCTGCAACACAAGACAGATTATCGTCGATGTTGCCACTGACACAAACAAAGGAAACTTCCGCGTCGCAATAAGCGACTCCGGCGTCGGCATCCAGCCGGAATTTTTATCGAAGGTTTTCAAAGAGAAGTTTACGACCAAAGAAAAAGGACATGGTTTCGGCTTGATGGTCTGCAATCGAATCATCGACGGTCATGGCGGTAAACTGACTGTCGATTCATCACCCGGCGAGGGTACCACGTTCTACGTCGATCTGCCGCTAAAGAAAAAGCCCGACCCGGTTCCGGCCATGGGGCTGCCGGTTCTCACCTGACCCGGTCGGATTATCGACCGGATCATAACTACCACCGCCCAAAACTAAAACTTACGGCTCCCCCGTTGGGTGATCTCCATCCCCTTGGCGCATAGCGGGCACTCGTCCGGCTCCCAGCTATCGGCGGCCACCGTGGCCAACGCAAAGTACGGGTAATCGAATTTCACCAGCCCGTTAGACCGATCCAGCATCAGGCCGATACCGACAATCTCCGCCTCATACCTGTTAACCAGATCTATCACCTCGAAAATCGACCGACCGGTGGTGAGCACGTCATCGACGATGATTACCTTCTGCCCCTTCTCCAGCGAAAAGCCGCGCTTAAAGACGCGCCCTTCATCCCCCGCCTCGGCATATATCGACTCGATCCCCATATATCGGGCGACATCGTAGGCGATAATAATGCCGCCGGTGGTCGGCCCGACAATCGTCACGGCCCCGCTGTCCTTGAATCGGTCGGCCATCTGCAGGCATATCCGGGTGCAGATCGCCGGCTGCTTCAACAGGGTAAACTTCTCGTAGTAAACATCGGAGTGCCGACCCGAGGTCAATTTAAAATGTCCGGTCAACAGAGCGTTTGAATCTTTAAACAATTGCAGGGTCTCTTCGTTGTTCATTTCTCCTCCACAAACACCGCCACGGCCGCAGCATATTTTTTCTCATGGGTAATGGACAGGATACATTGCGCAGGTGAGATCCTCCGCTGCATCTCCGGCGGCAACTCAAGCTGCGGTCGGCCCGACGGATCGTTGATGATCTGGATTTCAGCCAGTGGCGGGCGATCTGTCAGGTACTGTCCGAGGCCCTTGACAACCGCCTCCTTGGCCGCGAAACGCCCGGAAAGAAACAGCTCCTTGTCATGGCGCCGGTTGTAGATCTCAAGCTCCTGCGGGCCAAGGATCCGCTGGATAAATCGTTTACCGTATCGCTCGACATCCGCCGTGATGCGTGCTATCTCAACTAAATCAAGTCCTATCGATTTGATCAAACCTCACTCCCGATTCAACCGTACCAATTGCGAACATATCAAATGCAGAAAGGCTTGGCAACAATTAGCAAAAACTTATTGCGTAAGTGCTTTGAACATCTCTATATTTCATTACATGGTGGAAGGGAGTTATTTGAAAATCTCTAACACCGAACAAATGAAGGTCGTTTCTTCCTTGCTGCGTTTGCGCCGCGACCTGATCCTTGGATTAGTAGCGCGACTAGATGCGAGATAGCGGCTGTAAAAACCCTTTATCGTTCAGAATGGGTGAATTCTTTTCAAATTCCGCCCCTCTCCACCATATAAATTTGAAGGCCCGCCAGACGGCGGGCTTTTTTTGTGGTTTTGATGCTGGGCTGGTTTTAGTCCGGATCAGGCTTTCGCCAGGAGTGCCTCTTTGAGCGCCTTCTCGTAGACTATTTCATGATTGGCGCGAAAGACTGTGACAAAGTAACATTCGTCACCGCGTGAAACCAGGTAGAGCCGGTCGCGCTGGACCTCGTAGACGCCCTTCTCGCGCATCTGTCCGCCCGGCAAAAGAGCAAATACTTCCATCAACTCCGCGATACTTTTGAAGATAGAGGTAAACGCCTGCTTGAAATGATCGCCGTGCTGCGCTCCGGTAAAATGCCCTTGATTATCAAGGGAGTAAATATGCTCCACGCCGGGAACCGTGGCCAGGCGCTCACGGGTAGTCAACGGCTCGGCTGGCTCCAACGGTGGCGCCCCTTGAGGGGCGGGAAATGTCTGGTTATTATTGAGAATGGACAGAATTTCCTTGTGCTGTTTAACGATCAGGCCTTCCACGCTCGACTGCTGCTCCAGCGACTCAATCGGAATATCCAGCTTGCGTTCGATTTTGTGCAGCACCTGCCCCTGGTCAAGGATGGTCGTCGTCAGCCTCGGGTAGGGACGGTAGGCGTACTCGGTCTGGACCTGAATAGCCGAGCCACCACGCTTTACCAGCGATGTTCTCCCGGCCGGAATGAAATTTGAACTCGTCATTATCACCAACTGAAAAACACGTAATTCTGCCTTATCCTTATGTATCGGCAGAATCAGCAGTTGGAATAACCACAAGATACGCAAGTGAAGCAACCGGAATCAAATCTCATTGCGGCGGAGCAGCGGGGACAGATTTCCGACATATCCTCTCCGGTATCGACCGGATCGGCCCGGTCGCCAAATCGCCGCTGAAGCACCTGGGCGATAGCGTCCGGGATGGAAAAAATCCGGGCGCCGTTGGCAAAGATCTGGCTGGAGCCGCCAATACCGCGCAGTTGTTTTATTACCTGCTCTACCGGTACGCCCGAGCGCAACGCCAGCGAGATCAGCCTGCAGATTGCCTCGGTATCGGCCATCGTCGTATAGCCGGATTTGCCGATATGCGCAAAGACCTCGAACGGACGGGAGTCCTTGACGTTGACCGTAACGTAGAGATTGCCGTATCCGGTTCTGATCTTTTCGGTCACGCCGGTCAGAGCTTCCGGTCGCGCCTGCACTGCGGCCTTGCCTGATTTGGCCCGGATTGTCGAGAGGACCTGATCGGGGCGTGAGTTGTCACGGTAGATCGTAACTCCTTTACATCCCGATTCCCAGGCCAGAAGATACGCCCGGCGGACATCGTCGCGAGTGGCCGTCTCGGCGAGATTGATAGTTTTCGATACCGATGAATCGACATGCTTCTGAAAGACAGCCTGCATCCTGATATGTTCCTCGGGTGATATATCGGCCGCTGTCAGAAAGAGCGCCTTGACCCGCGGAGGCACATTGTCAATCTCCTCCAGGGAACGCTGTGACGATATTTCGTGAACCAATTCATCGGTATAGAACCCGCCTTCGATCGCCATCTGCTTAAAGAGCGGATTGACCTCCACCAGCCTCGTACCATCCATAACATTGCGCTCAAAAGCAACGGCGTAGTAGGGTTCAATCCCGGACGAGCAGCCAGCTATTATCGATATCGTACCGGTCGGCGCTATAGTCGTGACAGTGGCGTTGCGCATGGCGATCTCATCATCGCGGTAAACCGAACCTTCCCAGTTGGGGAATTTCCCGCGCGTCTTGGCCAGTTCCGAGGAATGCTTCAGGGCTTCGCATTCGACAAAGCCGATCACCCTTTCGCCCAACGTGAACGCCTCCTCGGCATTATACGGCAGCCCCAGCCGCACCAGCATATCCGCCCAACCCATAACACCCAGACCGATTCTGCGATTGCGCCGGGTCTGCGCTTCAATTTCGTCGATGGGATAACGGTTTTGGTCAATAACATTATCGAGAAAATGTATCGCGGTCCTGACTACCGAGCCGAGCCGAGCCCAGTCGACCCCCAAATCCGGCTGCGAAATATTGTACTCCGCCGGCAGCGGCGATTTCACAAACCGGCCCAAATTGATTGACCCGAGATTGCACGAATCATACGGCGGCAGCGGCTGTTCGCCGCACGGATTGGTCGCCTCGATCGTCTCCGACGGCCGGGTGGGATTATGGCGGTTCATGCGTTCGATAAAAACAATCCCCGGTTCGCCGGTCGCCCAGGCATGATCGACAATCAGATCAAATACCTCGCGTGCATCCAGGTGGATCTCTTCGCCATCGATCTCATGTGTCTTCCCCGTGTGCGGATTGAACAGCGGATAACGGGTACCCTTTTCGACCGCCTCGATAAAATCGTCGGTTATTGCCACCGAGATATTGAAATTGGTTATTTCGGCCGTGTCATACTTGCAGGAGATGAACTCCAGTATATCCGGATGATCGACCCGTAGGATGCCCATATTGGCGCCGCGCCTCGTGCCGCCCTGACGGACAGCATCGGTCGAGGCATTGATTACTTTCATAAACGAAACCGGCCCCGAGGCTACGCCCGAGGTCGAAGCAACCACCGAGTTTTTCGGCCGTATCTGCGAAAACGAAAAACCGGTGCCGCCGCCGGTCTTGTGAATCAGTGCCGCGTGCTTGTTGGCCTCGAATATCTCCTCCATCGAGTCGCCCATCGGAAGGACAAAGCAGGCCGAAAGCTGTCCCAGCGGACGACCGGCGTTCATGAGCGTCGGCGAGTTGGGCATAAAATCACAGGACGCAATGATCTCGAAAAAGCGCTCAGCGGTGCGCCCAACCTGGTCGTCATCGGCGCCGTACCCGCGATCGGCCTCGGCGATAAACCGCGCCACGCGCAGCATCATCTCCCGCGGGCTTTCGATCACCCGCCCCTGCTTATCTTTAACGAGATACCTTCGCTCCAGCACCGCCAGGGCGTTGTCGGTCAGTTTTACTTCTTTAGGTGTGGACATTCGTTCTTCCCTCGGGTCTTCATATATTGTCGGACATCAGGCTCGACAATATTAATACGGAAATAAGCCCGGGACGTTAATCACATTTTGAGGGTGAATTGAATTCGGGGCGCTTATTCTGCCGGAAGCAGGTCCATATCGCTTTGTTTGATCATCTCTATATAGGAAACTCCGCGCGGCCCGAAATACGCCTCCGGCGCGGAATAAAGCTCATCCTTGAGCGCGCGATCGAGGCTGATGAACTTATATCCCATCCCCTCGAGAGCGGTCAGCATTTCATCGAGATAAACCGCGTTCAGGCGATTCGCCTTGAGTCTAAGGATATGCCGGCAGGAGCGTTTCAGGACCTCTTTGGCAAGGCGCTTGCTCTTTTCGATTTCGTCGATAACATGATTGATATACTCGTTCATCAGGTTCTCGTACGCGGCCGAGTCGGGCAGTTTGCCCATCTTTTCCAGCGACAGGTTAAACAGATAGTCCTCAATCACGACCGTCGCATGTACCGGAGTGATATTAAACTCCTCAAGGTAGAGCTTAACCTGTCGCTTGCTTTCCACTGTGTTGCCGTAATGAAGAAATGGATACCGGAAATACCGCTTCTTCTGCCCGAACCCGGATAGCATGGTTTCCAACGCCTCATGACCGGCGGATATGTCGCTGATAAACTGCTCAATCCCGAGTTGGTGCAAGTCCTGATTGGATAATGTCATGCTGCCGAGGAGATGCCCATCGTTGAGCCACTGGCCGAGAATATCATAGCTGCCGTCGATCTGCTGTCCAACGACAAACCCGGCCGCCTTGACGTTGTGTTTTTTCAGCGCCTGTAGCAGCAGGTAGGTGACGGCCTCGCGATCAACCTCGCCAAACGCCTGTGATGCGGGCAGTTCGTCGAAGGTAATACATATCTCGCCGGCTTTCTTTTTCGCTTTGCCGGTACCCTTATCTTGAGCTGCGGCACCCGTGACGGTCGCCGATAGCAGCAGCGCCAGAAGCCCGATCACGCAATATCTTCTCATGTCATTCCTGGTATACATCTTGGTTGCTCTTTTACGATTCGTGAAACATCATGAAGTTAGTGGGCATTTTGGCGCCGAACGGTGCCCCGCCGGTAATTATCACTCGATCACCCTTATCGACCAGCTTATACTTGCGGCAGACGTCTTTTACCTGTCGCAACATGTCCGCAAACGATTTCGGTTGCCGCACCAGCACCGGATAGACCGAACGCAGCAGCGACAGCTTGGTCAGCACTTCCTTGCGCGGTGTGAGGGCGATTACCGGTTGGGCCGGAAAAAGATTCGATATCATGGCGGCGGTGAAACCGCTGGTCGTAAAGGCAAAGATCACTTTCGTGGGACAGTGGCCCGATGACTCGCTGACCGCGTGCGCAATCGCATGGGTTATCTCCGACTTGATCAAATGCGCCTCGATTTTCGGCCGTTTGCCCGGGGTCTCGGTTTCGCTCGCTTCAATCACCTGTCGCATCACGTTGACCGCCTCATGCGGATACTTGCCGGTGGCGGTCTCGGCCGACAGCATCACGGCATCGGCAAAATCAAAAACGGCCGAGGCAACATCGTTCACCTCCGCCCGGGTCGCCCGCGGTGAAAAACGCATCGACTCCAGCATCTGGGTCGCTACGATTACCGGCTTGTGATGACAGTTCGCCACATCTGTGATATGCTTTTGCAGGCGCGGAAGTTCCTCGAACGGCAGTTCGACACCAAGGTCCCCCCGGGCGATCATGACCCCGTCCGACACGAGCATGATATTGTCCAGATTGTCAATTGCCTCCCGCTTTTCCAGCTTGGCGATCACATCCTGATGTCCGCTGCATTTACGCACTACCTGACGCGCCTCGATAATATCGTCACCGCTGCGGACAAACGAGAGCGCGATATAGTCCGCCCTCAACTTCACGGCCGTGGCGATATCCTCTCTATCCTTAGCGGAGATAGTCGGTATCCTGATATCGGAGTCGGGCAGGTTAATCCCCTTGCCGGGCAGCAGCGTCCCGCCGTTGATAGCCTCCAGTCGCACCTGCTTGCGCGCGGCCTTGACCGCCTCAAACGCCATCGTACCATCATCGATAAACACACGCTCACCCTTTTTGATGGAACTGATGATAGCCGGATGATTGACGCCGATCAGGCCGCGGTCGAGATCGCTCTGCCCGGCGCTTAAAGTCAGGTGTTCCCCGGGCGCGATCGTAACCTCCCCCTCAAACCGCTCCAGGCGCAGTTTGGGACCGGAAATGTCGAAAAGCAGACCGACCGGAAAACGTGCGCTCCGGGTCCCCTTGCGAATCAGGGCGGACGCCTTGACGAAATCGGCCGTCGTACCGTGGGAGCAGTTAATGCGAAAGAGATTGACTCCGGCTCCGGCCAGTTTAGCAATCATCGGTGGGGATGCGATGGCCGGCCCGAAGGTGGCCACAATCTTGGTTTTTTTCATCTGTTTCATTTGTAAACCGAAAAACCGCTTGAAATCAACAAAAATATGGGTTTACCGAGACTGTTCGGTCTGCTAATTGGGACGCTAAAGTAATTTACGCCGATTCCGATAGAATTATTAGGTGTACCAAAATGAAACAAGGAACGTAAAATGCCATCGACATTGCTCAGGGCAGAATCCGTCCAGCCAGCCGTCAACTCGCGCTTGAAAGATTTCCGCGCCGAGTTCGGTCTCTCGGACGGAACTATGGGGGCATCCATCGTACCGCTCCTGACCGGATTGAGCCTTAACGGTCGCATCACTGATATCGACCGCGAGTTCCTCGACAGCCTGGCACCAGCGCGATCACTGACATTTCTGATCAGCGACGAAACCTACGTCCATCCGGAGCAGGTGGAACTCTTTCCGTATGATGTTATTGAAAGCACCGTATCACAGGGCGGGCCGGCCATGTTCGGCCATCGTTACCATCCACCCCACCTGGCACAAGCCGCGAACGGACACAAGATATACACCTCGCTCATTAGCACAAGCGACCAACAGCCCGTAATCCTCGGCTTCTTTGGGCCGGAATACGAACTCGACCGACCTGAGGTTCAGCAGCGCTTCTCCTGCCTCGTAAGGAGTTTCACGACGGCTTTTGAAGATGTTGCTCACGGCCTTAGTCGCATTGAACCGGTCCTCAACAGCGCCGACCCGGTGCTTATCGTCAATCGAGCCTCGGGCAGGATACTGGCGGCCAGTGAACATATGGCGACTGAGGCAACCGGAACCCAACCGGTGGAACCGGGTATCGAGTATTGTCAGGTGAAGGAATCCCTCGCCGGTCTGCTGGCCAATCGACGCATGGAGATAAAGCGTCTGGAGGCGGCAGGAATGAGCCTGTCGGCCATCTTCTTTCCCGAACGCGAGGCAGACAGAGTGGATGATGTCACTGCCACCGAGTGTGTCATTAACCGGATTCGCGCCAGCCTGTCGGGGATAACCCTGGCTAACAGTCTTCTCAGTCAGCATTCGCCTCAGGACCCTGTCCAGGGGGTGCCGAGACTGGCCGCGGTCGCACTTGAGGAGGCGGATAAGATCGAGGTTTGGCTCAGGCGCGCCTGGCTGATCTCCGAATTCAAGCGGCTGCCGATCGACAGGACCACTATCGATAGAGAAATGCGACGAGCCATCGAAAGCGTGGCCGATTCTGTTCAGCGACGAAAGTATTTCGATATTTCCGGCGAGATACGTAACATCGCCGTGCACTGTCCTGCCGACAGCTATCTGCATCTGTTCAGTACCATCCTGTCGGCGCATAAGCGCGCCTCGGGCGAACCGTGCACCACCAGAATCGAATTCATCCGGCCCGATGGCAACAACAACGCGCCGCGCATAAAAATCATCACGAGCAGCAAGCAGTGCGTCGGCTCGATTGAACGTGACCACCGGCAGTATTGCCAGACGCTCGCCTCCATGCTGGGCGCCGAAATCGAAGGTCCGCGGATCGCGGGCCAGGACAAAGTCTATTCCAGTATCACCGTTAACCGATACAGTATTACCCAGAGAAAGAATTAGCATGACCACCAACACGAATATACTGATTCTGAGCGCCGACACCGCTGTCAGTGCCCGTCTGACCGAACTTCTGGCCTCAAGGAAATATCGCGTCAAAACCGTGACCGACAGCCTGCAGATCTGGCCGGAACTCAACAGCGGGGAGTTCGACCTGGTTATCATGGCCAACACCAACGAACCACCCACCCCGGAGCTGATCGCCCGGATTCGCCTAAGCTCGCTCTGGCTGGAAACGCTCGTCATGACCGGCACGGGCGAAGGGGGTCGGGAGTCCGAACTGATCTCAGCCGGCGCTTTTGATTGTCTGGATGTCGCCAGTGACAACCGGCAGATTCTGCTCAAAGTGACCCGTGCGCTCGAACGCTGCCACATGCGGCGGGAGTTGACCACCCTGCGCCAGCAGGTGGCAATGAATTACGGCTTTGATAATATTGTCGGGTTGTCTGAACCGATCACCCGGCTCAAGGAGACGATCGCCCGTATCGCACCTACCGACATAACCATGCTGCTGACCGGACCGGCCGGAACCGGCAAGGAACTGATCGCCAACGTGATTCACTATCACTCCCGGCGTCGTCGGAAAGCCATGATCACAATCGATTGCTCGGCGGTTCCGCCGGAGCATTTCAACGCCCACCTCTTTGGTGAGACCGGTGAGCCACTGGCTGCCGGAGCGTTGCTGCCCGCCGATAGCGGTACTCTGTTTCTAAACGAGATCGACAAGATGCCGGCCTCGGCGCAGGAACTCTTTCTCGAATTTCTAAAGACTCCCACTGTCAGCGCCCCCGAGTCGACCATGCCGGTTAAGCTCAACATTCGGATCGTTGCCGCAACCGACAAGGACCTGACGCGGCTCATCAAAGACGGCTTGTTCAACGAGGAACTGTTCGGCCGTCTCAATGTCCTGCCGCTGAAAGTACCCGGCCTGGCCGAGCGACCGGACGACATTCAGATGCTGACCGAGTATTTCCTGCGCCGTCTGGCCCGTGAGATGGATCAGCCGTCGTTTACGGTCAGTCGTCGCGTGATCGATATGCTGCTCAACCACAACTGGCCGGGCAATGTGCGCGAACTGGAGAACACGCTCAAGCGGGCTACCGCTCTTTGTCGCGGCGGTCATCTCGACCCCGATGACATTATTTTCATAGATCCCAGTCGCGGCGCGGCGGCCGGCGGACCTGCCCACCGCAAGACAATCCTGGTACGCAGGAACGGACTGCTTGATGAAAGCCAGAAGTCGGTCATCCAGAAAGCGCTGGAGGAAAACGACTGGAACTTCTCACAAACGGCCCAGGACCTCGGCATCGGCCGGACCACCCTGTGGCGCAAGGTGAAGAAGTACAACCTCATAAGAGAGGAAGTCGGCGAGCCGGCACCACCGAATAGGACCGAAACCCTTCAGGAGAAAGACCGATGGGAAAAAGAGACTACATGACAACCGTTAGCAAATCACCTACAGTAGTCCTTCCCCGCCCGGATGAAAAGACCAAACTGTCAGATATCTTTTTTGCCCTTACCCGGCAACTGAGCGAGCAATTCTATATCAACCGCGGCGTCCTGGTCCTGCGCGACCGAGGCAGCGATAATCTCGCCGCTGTCTCGACCTGGCAGAACGGCAATGCCCGCGAGGGGCTGGCGATCCGACTGCCATCGGAGAAGTCGTTGTTTGAGCATGTTGCCGAAGATGGACAGATATATACCGAGGATTATTGCGGCTCGTTCAGCGGCAATTTTTTCGAACGCAAACTGCTCATCGATGAAAGTTCCCGTTCGTTTGTCCTGCACCCAATCAAACATGAGGGCGAGGTTGTGGGGCTGCTCGGATTCAGCTCGGAGGAGGCCTTAGCCTTTTCGCTGTTTGAAGAGGGCGCGATGGATCAGGTGATGTCGGACTTCGCGGAACTGATTCATCGCTGTGAGGTTACCGAGTAGTAGCAGCCGACAACGCGCTCATCTCTATCGTATCACCGTCAGTTCGAGGATCGGATCTCGCGGATAGCGCGATTGTGCTCGGCGTTGGTCCGTGAGAACCGGTGACCGCCGTTTTCATCCGCCACAAAATAGAAATAGTCCGACGCCGCCGGACTGATAGCCGCCTTGATCGACGCCAGGCCCGGCGAGTTGATCGGGGTCGGCGGCAAACCTTTCCGCATATATGTATTGTAGGGAGTATCTCGTCTCAGATCTTTGTGCCACAGCGGACGATCCAGTCCACCGAGACCGTAAATCACGGTCGGGTCGGCGTCCAGTTTCATTCCCTTGCGCAGCCGGTTGTAATAGACCGATGAAACCATCGTCCTTTCATCGATCCGCCCCGTCTCCGCCTCGATAATCGACGCTATCTTTAGAACCTTGTACCGCGTTTGCAGCGAATCGAGCGTGTCCGGCCAGATTCCCTCTGTCTGACGCTGATACATCCGGAGCATTTCATCAACAATCTCCCGTGCCCCGGTTCCCCACGGCAGGAAATAGGTCTCGGGGAAAAGGAATCCTTCCAGCCCGGGAAGCCCGTGTTGTGCAAGATACGCGCTATCGTTATTGAGCGCGACAACACTGGCCGAATCCAACTCCATCCGCTCGGCCAGAATCGAGGCTACCTTCCAGATTGTGGCGCCCTCCGGAATGGTGAGCTTGATATTGACAAAATCGGCCGCCTCGAGTTTGGCCAGCACCGAGCGACAGGAGGTTCGCCCGGTAAAATCGTAACGCCCGGGAGTCAATTTTTTGTCCACGCCCAGAATTCGCGCCGGATATTTTATCATTACTCGCGAATCGATCACGCCCTCGGCCAAGAGCTTGTCGGTGACTGTTCCGAGGTTATCCCCCGGCATGATAATCACGGTTGCTACTTTGTCGCCAAGATCGACCGAGCGGGTGTACGCTATCCAGCCGAAGAGAACGGTCAGTGCTACCAGTATCAGAATTGTCGCAATAATAAATTTCATGTTGCGCTCAGATCAGGGATATTACGCCTCGGTTGCCTATTCCCGCTGCAGTTCGTCGAGAAAACGCTGCAGGATGATCACTGCCGCCAGACGGTCAACCCGTCGCTTGTCCTGCCCGACCCGCTTACCGTGGGCATGGATCACCCCGATCGCCTCTTTCGACGAGTAGCGCTCATCTACCCGATGTATCGGACCATCGTAAAATTCCTGCAGCCTCTCAATAAAGCCGTCTATCTCGCGGCACTTCTCACTTATGTCCCCCGATGCGAGCACCGGGTAGCCAACCACCAGACCATCCGGCTCGTACTCCCGGACAACATCGGCAATCCGCTCAAGCGCTTCGGCGGGCGATCTTACCTCAAGCGTCATCAAGGCCGAGGCGATCAGCCCGGTCGGATCGCTTTTCGCCAGGCCCACCCGACGTTCGCCGTAGTCGATTCCTATGTATGTCCGGTTAAATGACGCCATGAATTATCTTAAAACAGGCAATGCCTGTCAGGTTTTGCGTTCCTTCTTTTTGGCGGCCGGGAAAAGGACATTGTTCAAAATTAAACGGTAGCCGGGCGAGTTTTTGTGCAGACTGAGATCGGTCGGCGGGTCACCCACCCGGTGCCGGTAATCTTCCGGATCATGGCCGGACAAAAATGTAAATGTCCCGCGCCCGAGATTGCCGTGAATATACCGCACCTCGTCGTAGTTATCCGGCTGTCCCAGCACTGTCACGAATTTCTTCAGATACGACTTCCGTAACGCAGTGTTCTGGCCCATGAACCCATCCACCGTGTTGACATGATTCTGCACCAGCATGGTCGGCACCGGGTCGAGCTTGGCGGCAAAGTCAAAAAGATAGAAGTAGTCGTCCTGCTCGGAGGGAAATCTCAGTTGTCGTTCGGGGTACGTGTCCAGGTCGGAGTGACTGTACAGCAGCGGATCGGTGTTGATAACGAAATTCTCAAAGGCGAAGGTTTTGGTGTAGTCAAGCATCCCGGCCGCACCCGGATCGACCGGGTCGCCGTCAAACTCGCTCGGGACAATATCCACGCCCTCAGCGGCCAACGCTATATCAATTGTCTCGGGAGCGGAACACATGCTGAACAGCATCCCACCCCGCCGGACATAGTCATAAATCGTTTTGGCAACATCGAGCTTCATCAACGACACTTTACTATAGCCGAGTTTGGCGGCCATCTCTTCGTTGGCCCGCACATCAGCCTGGTACCACAACTGGCTCTGAAAGGCAGAGTAGAACTTGCCGTACTGCCCGGTAAAGTCTTCATGGTGGCAGTGCAGCCAGTCGTATTCGTCCAGCACACCCGTAAGGACCTCGGCGTCCCAAATCACATCATACTTGATTTCAGCGTAGGTCAGCGCCAGCGTCACGGCATCATCCCAGGGCTGCGTCGAGGGGGGCGAATAGACGGCAATCGAGGGCGCCTTCTCCAGTTCCACCCGTTCCATATTCTCCGCCTCGATCCGGCGATTGATATCGGATACTTCGCCGGAGGTTATCTTTTGGCAACTGACCCCCATCAAAAGACACATCTCCTGTACCTCCGGATTGTAGTCGATCAGGAACGACCCGCCCCGATAATTGAGTAGCCAGTGCGCCTTATCCCCCTGCTCCAATGCCTTATAGACCACGCCATAAGCCTTCAGATGGTCGGTCTGGCTTTTATCCATGGGAATAAGCAGCGATGCCGCCAATAGTGGCAGCGGCAGAAACAGCAGGATCAGAATCGAAACGAGTTTTTTCATAAAGACCAAGGTATTAAAATAAAATCCACAGGCAACCACAGATTTTACACGGCAGAATCGAACTGGATGCACATCTGTTGGCGCGGAATGCGATCTTCATGAGCCTGAACGTGTGGAATTTGACGAGACTTAGCGACCCGCCCCGATCTCACTTGACTAACATCATCTTACGGGCGGCTACAAACGAACCGGCCTCGATCCGGTAGATATAAATCCCGGTCGCCACCTGCCCGCCGTCATCGGCCGTACCATCCCAATCGATCCGGTAACTCCCCGCCGGCTGGAATTCGTCCACCAGCGTCTTGATCCGGTTGCCGAGGATATTGAACAGGGTGACGGTAACATCGGTTGCCGCCGGGACCGTATATTCCACTGTCGTTGTCGGATTGAACGGGTTCGGGTAGTTCTGGGCGAGGCTGTACTCAAACGGCACCTGCGAATCGTCGCTGATACCGGTTGTCTGACAACCGACATCCATCGCGCCGATAAGCACGCCGCATGAATTGTTATCCGCCGCGCAGGGAGAGGAGTCCCAGATTATCACGCCGACCGGATCGCAAAAGAGCGGATCGAGGTTCAGGTTACCGTTGGCCGCCTCCATTCCGGCGATACAGTCCACCCAGTCGCCGCCCGGATGGCCGTAGATATCGGTACAGCTCACGGTTGGACTATTTTCAAAGCAGGTCACCGCCGGACCGCCCAGGTTAAATGCGATCAGGCAGTTTTCGATCACCGGTGCACTCAGGTAGCGGATGTAGATTCCCGATCCTCCGGGAGCACTGTTGTCAACGATAGTGCAGTTGATCAGGGTGGGATCGCAGTTTGAGATAAACACCGCTCCCCCGGCCGCGGCGGCCGTGTCGGAGAAAAAGATCGAGTGATCGACCGTAACATCGGAGTAGACCATCGCCAGTGCACCGCCGAAATTGTCGGAGACGTTGCCATGGAAAGAGGTCTGATGAAGCGTGCCGCCGGTGTTGTCCAGATGAATCGCCCCGCCGATATCGGAAGCACGGTTGGCGTAGAAGAAACAGAAATCGTCCATCGACAGCGAGGTACAGCCCAGCGCCCGCACTGCCCCGCCGATCACCGCTTGGTTTTCGGAAAACTCGCAGCGCCGAAGGGTTGGTGACGACCAGTAGAAAAAGGCCGCGCCGCCGCCCTCGGCCTGATTATCGTGAAACACGCATCCATCGAGAATGATATTCGAATTTTCCTCAGCCTGAATCGCGCCGCCGGTGCTGGCCGCCTCGTTCGTCGAGAAGGCACAGGATCTGAACTTGGGCGAGGATCCGTTACAGAGAACGGCTCCGCCGGTGACGGCGTACCCGTTGCGAATCGAAAAACCTTCCACCATGGTAGTCGAGTCTTCGCCGTTGTTGAAAATAAACGCCCGGTGCGGATTGGCCGGTGTCCCGTCGCAGTTTATCCCGATCCAGGCACTGCCCTCAGCCTTCAGATGGACCGCCTTGCCGCGAAAATCAATGTCCCGATTCCCCTCGCCCACATACCAGCCGGGAGCCACCAGAACCGTCCCGCCCACATTGACCGCGTCGATCCCGGCCTGAATCGTGGGCTGCTCCGAAGGAACTCGCACGACATCGGTGCCGGAGACAACATCGAAGAAGATCATCTCTATATCCGGTTCGGGAGCCCTGACCGAATTGTGGCACTCGGTCACGATCAGCACATAAGGTCCCGACTCAAGCGGCTGGATATTTTCGGTGACGGTGTAGGGGACAATCGCCATGCCGCAAGCCTCATCGGGGCCGGCGTTGTCGTAGCCGATGATTGCGATATTGATGATATTCCCGAGCACCCAGGGTGAGGAGACGCAGACATCGGGACTCCAGCATATATCCCCGAACCAGCCGGAGATCTCAACCTCGATAACCGAGCCGCCGGTGGGAGTGGACGGACTGATGGTGACTGACGAAATTTCGGATCGAGCTGTTAGAGGCAGAAGGAGGATCGCCAGAAAAAGCAGCCCTGCCATAGAAAATAGCATGCGGGCACCAGTCGGACGCACTGACCCATCGATTGGATACATCATATCCCTCCAGAAGTTAGGATGGCGGCAATAA
Source organism: Calditrichota bacterium (assembly GCA_030641085.1). Taxonomy (GTDB): domain Bacteria; phylum Zixibacteria; class MSB-5A5; order GN15; family FEB-12; genus DAOWIC01. The sequence continues at coordinate 1,569 of DAOWIC010000362.1, read as the reverse complement.
ATATAAGATAGCCGAAAACGGGGATTTGTCAATGGATTTGGCCGCATTCAATGCGGCTGTGCGCGATAGCTGCGGTATCGGGGGAGGCTGTGCTATAAATGGATATTAACGCTCGATCTTCAGCGCCGCCAGAAACGCTTCCTGCGGGATCTCCACCGTACCGAGCTGCTTCATCCGGCGCTTGCCTTCTTTCTGGCGTTCTAACAGCTTGCGCTTGCGGGTAATGTCGCCGCCGTAGCACCTGGCGGTTACATTCTTACGCAACGGTTTGACCGTTGCCCGGCTGATTATCCGGCTGCCGATGGTGGCCTGAATGACCACCTCGAACATCTGCCGGGGAATCAACTCGCGCAGTTTGTCGTTGATGCGCAGTCCCCAGTTATAGGCCTTCTCCCGATGGATAATCACTGAGAGCGCGTCGACCGGCTCAGCGTTGAGCTGGATATCCAGCTTGACCAGATCGGATCGGCGATAGTATGGCAGCCCGTAATCGAACGAGGCGTAGCCCCGTGTGACCGATTTGAGCTTGTCGTAGAAGTCGAAGATGATCTCCGACAGCGGAAAGGCATACGACAGGCTGACCCTTCGGGTCGAAAGATATTCGGTTGTCTTGTATTCACCCCGGCGGTCGGTGGCAAGTTTCATGATCGCCCCGATATATTCATCGGGCACGATTACCTGAGCATCGACATACGGCTCTTCAATATGATCGATCTCCCCCGCCGGAGGCATCTTGGCCGGGTTATCCACCGTTGCGATATCGCCGTCGTTTTTCGCAACGTGATATTCGACATTGGGCACCGTGTTTATTATCGTCTGGTCATACTCGCGCGAAAGGCGTTCGGTCACAATCTCCATGTGCAGAAGCCCGAGGAACCCGACCCGAAAACCGAATCCGAGTGCGGTCGATGATTCCGGTACCATGCTAAGCGCCGAGTCGTTGAGCTTCAGCTTTTCGAGGGCGTCGCGAAGCTGCGAGAAATCTTCGGCCACCGCCGGATACAACCCGGAAAAAACCATCGGCTTGACATCGACAAATCCGCCCAGCGGCTCTTTGGCAGGATTCCTTACGGTTGTAATCGTGTCGCCTATGCGGGTATCGGAGACGTCGCGGATGGAGGCAAAGCAATAACCGACGTCGCCCGCGGATAATGATTCCTGCGGGATTGTCGTCAGGCGCAGATGCCCGACCTCGTCCGCTTCGTAAACCGTACCGGTGGAGAAGAACTTGATCTTATCCCCTTTTTTGAGAGTGCCGTTGATGATTTTCAGCAACGGCATCGCGCCCCGGTAGCTGTTGAAGACCGAATCAAAGACCATCGCCTGCAGTGGCGCCTCGGGATCGCCCATCGGCGGCGGTATACGTTTGACAATCGCTTCGAGCAGATCGCCAACCCCGGTTCCCATCTTGGCCGAGGCCCGAATAATCTCGCTCTCGTCACACCCGAGCAGGTCGACCAGCTCTTCGCTAACCTTGTCCGGCTGGGCGTTGGGCAGATCGATTTTGTTGATGACCGGAATAATCTCCAGATCGTTGTCCATTGCCAGATACAGATTGGAAAGCGTCTG
>DAOWIC010000170.1 GCA_030641085.1 Calditrichota bacterium | reverse complement strand
TTTTTCCGGCAGAATGATCTCATTGATACCGAGCCGTTTTGCGGCCAGCAGTTTTTCGTTCAGGCCGCCGATAGCTAAAACATCGCCGGTGAGGGTAATCTCGCCGGTCATGGCGATATCGGTTCGCACCCGGTGGTCGGTCAGGCTTGATATCAGTGCCGTCAGCAACGTCACGCCTGCCGAGGGACCGTCTTTCGGGACCGCGCCCTCCGGGATATGAACATGAAGCTCCAGATTTTCGAAAAAATTGTCGTAGAGTCCGAACTGCTGTGCGTTTTGGCGGATAAACGACAGCGCGGCCATAGCCGATTCGCGCATTACCTCGCCCAGCGACCCGGTCAGGGTCAACTTGGCCTTGCCGCGCATCGGTACTACCTCGACCGGCATGACATCGCCACCCAGTTCGGTCCAGGCCAGGCCGACCGCATAGCCGACAGTCGGGCTGGTCTTGATATCGGTGCCTACAAACTTCGGCGCGCCCAAAACGCGGCCGACTTTCTGTCTGGTGATCGTGATTTTGCGAATCCGCTTCCCGCCGGCGATCTCGACCGCTGACTTACGCAAAATAGTGCCGATCTGGCGCTCCAGCTCCCGCACTCCGGCCTCGCGAGTGTAACGATTTATCACTTCAAAAAGGGCGTTCTCTTTAAACTCCACCACAACCTTCTCCAGCCCCAGCTCTTTGACCAACTTGGGAAGCAGGAAATCGCGGGCGATGGCTGCCTTTTCGAAATCAAGGTAGCCGGGTAGCATGATAATCTCCATGCGGTCGCGCAGGGGCGGTGGAATGGAGGCGGTTGTATTGGCCGTGGTTACGAAAAGTGTGTCGGACAGATCGTAATCTACTTCGAGATAATTATCGGCGAAAGTATTGTTCTGCTCCGGATCGAGCACCTCCAGCAGGGCCGCGCCGGGGTCGCCGCGGAAGTCCTTGCCTATTTTGTCAACTTCATCCAGCAGGAAGACCGGGTTGGAAGAGCCGGCCTTTTTCAGCAATTGGATGATTCTGCCCGGCAGGGCGCCGATGTAGGTTCGCCGGTGGCCGCGAATCTCGGCCTCGTCGTGCACACCGCCCAGCGACATGCGCACGAATTTACGTCCCATGGCTCGCGCGATTGACCGCCCGACCGAGGTTTTCCCCACTCCGGGAGGGCCGACCAGGCAGAGGATTGGGCCTTTCACTTTCCCGGCCAGGCGAATGACCGCCAGATGTTCCAGGATGCGGTTTTTCGGCTCCTGAAGACCGAAATGATCGCCGTCGAGGATCACCCTCACCTTCTTGAAATCGACGCGATCTTTGGTCGGGCGGTGCCAGGGGATGCCCAGCAGCCAATCGAGGTAGGAGCGCAGCACGCCCGACTCCGCCGAGTACGGATGCATTCTGGATAGCTTTTTAATCTCTTCTTCCGCCTTGGCGGTTACCTCGGCCGGATAATCGTAGCTTTCGAGTTTGGCATACAGATCGTCAACTTCCGCCGCCGGTTCATCATACTGCCCCAGTTCATCCTTGATCGCTTTCAACTGCTGCTGTAGATAGAACTCGCGCTGGCTGCGTGTCAGCGATTCGCGCACACTGCCGTCGATCTTGCGCTCGATCTTGAGGATTTCAATCTCTTCCTTGAGAATATTGGAGAGCAGACCGAACTGCTCTTTCAGCGACGACGCCTGCAGAATGTCCTGCTTCAGATCAAGTTTGAGCAGGATATGTGCGGCGAGCGTATCGGCCACTTGCTGATGACCGGAAAGGGAGGCGATAGTAACGAGCACTTCATCCGGAATGCGCCGATTAAGGCGAACGTACTCGGAAAACTGCTCCGAGACCGACCGCGTCAGCGCTTCCGTCTCGTGATCGACCTCTTCATCATCGGTCTGGATCGGCGAGATACCCGCCAGGTAATAACCGCCGATTTTGCGCACCGTGTTGATGTTGGCCCGGATCAGTCCCTCGACGAGCACCTTGAGCGTCCCGTTAGGCATTTTCATGACCTGCAGAATGCGAGCCACCACTCCCATCCGGTGCAGGTCACCCGGCTCCGGTTTATCGACTGCGGCTTCTTTCTGGGCCACCAGCACGACCTGTTTTTGCTTTATCATCGCTTCCTGAAGGGCGTTGATGGTGAAATTGCGCCCTATCAGTAGCGGGTAAATCATGTGGGGAAAGACGACCACATCGCGTAGCGGTATCACCGGCAGACGCAGTCGGACGTTTATCACATCGGAATTATGCTGTATTTTCATCCTTGACTTCTATCCTAAAATCACTGGAAAATCGGCCAACACAGCAAAATACCGGATTTTCTTTGAAAGGTAAATAACTTTTTCGGATGGGCTTTCTCAGATTTGGCCGGGTCCGGCCATCTCGGTACTGGTTATGGACTTACTGACGCGCGGTCGAGAAAATATACCACAGAACAATCAGCACTACCGCCATGGCTGAGATCAGCAGATACTTGCGGGGATCTTTTGCCGGTGCCCCGACGCCTGTCTTGAACCTGGCCTCTCGTTCGAAGGAGACCATTTCCGCTACGGTTATTTTGAGATGTTCGGAACTGGTGAAACGATCGTCCGGATTTTTCGCCAGCAGCTTCTCGATTAGAAGGACACTGTCGCCGCGTATATCAAGCCCCTTCAAAAGAGTGTAGTCCGGCTCCATTTGCGTGATCGCACTGATCAATTCCTCTTCGCTGGAGCCGGTAAAGGGCAACTCGCCGGTAGCGCAGCGATAGAGCACGGTCCCCAGTGAAAAATGGTCGGTGCGGAAATCAACCGAACCCTCACCGAACTGCTCCGGTGCGAGATAGTGCAGCGGCTCATAAGGCGGCACCACCCCGACATGCTTGTAGCCGGTTCTGAAAATCGACAGACCGGCGTCGAGAAGCTTTATCGTACCGTCGTCGGCCAGCATGATATTTGACGGTCTCAGGTTGCCGTGAACCAGTCCCCGTTGGTGCAGCCGATCCAATCCACGGGAGACCTGTTCGGCAATTCTCAGGAAATCATGCGGGCCAGCCGGTTCCTCTATCAACACCTGCTGAAGCGTTTTGCCGGACAGAAGCTCACTGACAATAAACGTCTGACCGTCAACTTCACCAATCTCGCTGACTGCGCCCAGGTTTGGGTGGTCGATTCCGATCAATGCCTCAAGTGTGGCGCGGGCAGCTTTGAAACTGGTCTGTTTCGCCTGCTCGCGAATCAGCTTCAGCGCTACCGGCCGGTTCTGAAGCATATCCCAGCCACGATATACAACACCGTTCAGCCCTTCGCCAAGAACCTCAACGGTGCTGTACTGGCCTATCTGTTTGATTTCCATACTACTTATAACGGAAAATCAATCACGAAACTTGACTGTAAATGTCTCAAACTATCCGATAACGCCCTCGGTGACCATAACTGGTTGGTATCACACAAGATAATACAAAAACAAAGGCCACCGGCAGTCTGTCGCCGATGGCCTTACTGGCTCATTATTTAAGGACCGATCAGCCCATGAACGGGTAGCGGTAATCCTTTGGCGGCGTGAAGTTCTCTTTGATTGTTCTCGGAGAAGTCCAGCGCAGCATATTCTGGATACCGCCCGCCTTATCGTTGGTGCCGGATGCCCGGCCGCCGCCAAATGGCTGCTGACCAACCACGGCTCCGGTCGGCTTGTCGTTGATGTAGAAGTTGCCTGCCGCGTT
>DAOWIC010000048.1 GCA_030641085.1 Calditrichota bacterium | reverse complement strand
TACATATCGATGCACAACCAGACGATGGCCCAGGAGGAGATTGCCGACATGCAGCAGAACTCCCGCGCCACTCTCGACGACATGGTGCGCACGTTGCGGATGGCCGGCTACAAGATCGGCTCACACACTCCGTATGAGATTATCGGCGACAGCCTCAAGGTCTATTTCAGCGACACCCAGCCGGTCGACACCGTCATGTACTATATCGCCAACAGCTATGGCGTGTACTATCAGGGCGAAGGTGACGAGGCGTCGAAGTGCCTGATGAAAAAGCAGAACAGTCTGCAGCCAGTTGTCTATTCGGAGATGATCGAAGATATATCGTACACCGTCATCAACTCCTCGACAATCGAAGTATCGGTCGAGGTCCGCACCAGCAAGGCGGACCACAGCCGTGAGGAAAACGGCGGGTACCGCACGTTGACTATGACCGAAACGGTAAGCCTGAGGAACGCCAACATATAGGAGGTGATGATATGAAGAGGATAGCCACAAACCGAGGGAGCGCGCTCCTTCTCTCGTTGTTTCTCATGGGAATGCTCACCCTCGTAGCAATAATGTCGATCAATACCTCCAACACCGATATGGAGCTATCATTCAACAACGAAAACAGCGGCAAGGCGTTTTATATCGCCGAGGCGGGGGCAAAACGCGGTCTGGCTGAAATGAATAATAATCCCGGATGGACTGCCGGATATGTCGACATCAGTTTCGGCGGCGGTGCTTACTCTGTTACCGTGACCGATTCGTCCATCACGCCCGCCTTGTTCGACACGATCGTGCTGACCTCCACCGGTCAGACACATGTCGCCCGTTCTGCGGTCGAGTTTACCACCGCCCCGGAGGAGATCAGTCCGTTCCGTTACGCCATGTTCGGCAAAGACAGCGTAGACCTGCGCAATAGCTTGTCCACCGATTCGTACAACTCCGACTCCGGCTCATACTGGTCGACGCGACTGGATACCGACGGCGACGCCGGTTCCAACGGCGACATTATTATTTACAATGGAGCCACGGTTGGCGGCGATGTCATCACGTCCGTGGATACCGGTCTTTACATCGACCCGGGCGCGACGATTACCGGCGACACCATATCCGACGCACCGCCCCAGGAGGTGCCGGATATTCCGCAGAGCGAATTCGATGCCGCGGCTCTCTATAACGCCAACGATACCGGCATTGCGGGCGATTACACATACAATTCAACCACCTATGCCTTTACGGCCTCCAAGGCGGTTGAATTGACTGGCGGTGTTTACTATTTCTCCAGCTTTATATTGAAAAACAGCGCTTCCCTGACGATTGCGCCGGGAGCGTCGGTAACAATATATGTCACCGGAGATGTCGAAATTAAGAACTCCGGTGATATTAACCCCGGCGGCGATCCGGGCGATCTCATCTTCTACACCCAGGGTGATCTTGTATTGAAAAACAGCAGCGACCTGTACGGCTCTTTCTATAGCCCCAATGGAATCGCCGACCTGAGAAACTCAGGCGATATTTACGGATCGATTGTGGCGCGCAAGATTATCGGTCACAACAGCGCCGGTTTCCATTACGATCGATCACTGGGTGATATTGTCAAGAAGAACGACCAGTATTATGTGGTCGTCGCGTGGCGAGAGCTTTATTAGAACGCGAACGATTACAGATTGAATCTCTGCGTTGAGCCGTGTCCGGGGAGACCCTGGCACGGCTCGCGCTATTAATGCGCAGATTAGTCTAACCGACCACCGGCAACTGGATCAAAAAAGAGCAGGTCCTTCTGGTCAAAGCTGAACCGGACCGCCTCCCCCTTTACCAGCAGAGTATCGCTTCCCGAAATGACCAGTTGACATCCGACAAAATCAACGGTGACGATATACTGATCGCCGAGGTATTCGCAGGCGATCACGCTGCCGGCAAACTCGCCGCGCTGGTCGATCCGAATATGTTCCGGCCTCAGGCCGACCTTGACCTGTTCAAGATTGTCCGGAAGATCTTCGTTTAGCAGCGAGACGCCGAACGGCACCAGCAGATGGCGCTGGATGCGGGCGTCGATCATGTTTATCCGCGGCTGGCCGATAAACCGCGCCGCGAACATTGTCTTCGGGTTGCGGTAAAGCTCTTCCGGTGTGCCCACCTGAAGCAGTTTGCCCTCATGTAAGAGGGCGATACGGTCGGCCATGGTCAGCGCCTCGGCCTGATCGTGGGTGACGTGGATAGTGGTGATTTTCAATTCTTTCTGGAGCCGGACAATCTCCAGCCGCATCCGTGCCCGCAGGTCGGCATCGAGATTCGACAGCGGTTCATCGAGCAGAAATATCGCCGGTTCTCGTATTACGGCTCGTCCCAGAGCCACCCGTTGGCGCTGCCCGCCGGAGAGCTGCGCCGGACGGTTTTTCAGCTTGTCCATCAGCCCGAGCATTTCCGCCACCCGTTCGATGCGCTCTTTGCGCTCGTGCTTATTGACTCCGGCCACTTTTAGCGGAAAGGCGAGATTTTTCTCCACCGTCATGTGCGGGTAGAGCGAGTAGTTCTGAAAGACCATCGCCAAGTTGCGGTCCTTCGGCGGAAGATGATCGATCCGATGGCT
>DAOWIC010000127.1 GCA_030641085.1 Calditrichota bacterium | reverse complement strand
TTCTCAATATATGTCAACAAGAAATATGCTTTACACTATTCTGTGATACGAGTTTAGAGTGCAAAAAACGGTCACAATCCGGTCACAATAGGGTGTAAGTCCGTGTGCCACAACGCGAGTATGGGGTTTACTTCACGGCGCTCAGTATCTGCGACGATTCCCCCCACCTTCACCAGATACATTGTATCTTTTTCTCCTTCGGACGGCGGCCATGACCTGACACAACGGCCATCAACGATAGAGATAACGATCAACCCGAACGGTCCCGCCAGGGTCGAATGCGAACGGGCCGAGATTAAGATGCCCGACGGATCGACGATTGTCAAAGAAGGTCAGGCATATCTCTTCCGCTGTGGGCAATCACAGAAAAAGCCGTTTTGTGACGGCGGCCATACTACCTGCGGCTTCCAGGGATAAGAAAAGACAGGCGACAATCAGGCGAAGCGGCTGCGTTTGACCGCAGCGACAATAATCGGGATCAGGATAATCTGCACCACCACCCCCGGCAGGCCGGTCATTACCGCGCCTCCGGCGGAGAGGAAAGTCGCGGCAGTGTAGGGCAGTTCCATCAGCATCCCGAGGAAAAACAGCCCTACCGCAAACATGAGCCTCCCGACAATCATGGCGGCCACCAGCGCAATATAGAGGTTCAGTTTCAGGCGATAGTAGGCAAGTCCGGCGATCAGGCCATAGATAGGCAACTCAAGCGACATTAATGGGACAGCATAGGTTGGCGGCATACCGGTAAGCAAAAACGACAACCCGGGCGCCATCAGCCCGACCAGCAGGCCGCAGGCAGGTCCGGCTAGAAATCCGGCCAGAAGAACCGGGATGTGCATCGGCAGAAAAATGCGCCCGGCGACTCCGAGAGCATGGAAGCCCACCGGCAGCAATACCGCCAGAGCCAGAAATAGAGCTACGCGGGTGATGAATTTCGCCTGGGAAGAGATAGCAGCCATGGCCGCTGAGAGCTACCTTGAGTTGACGGCAGTGGCCAGATAGAGACCGGGGTGATCTTCGATCGTCGCGCTCATAAACTGGCTGTGGTCGAACATCTCGCGCAAAGTGGTGTCGGTCGGAATCTCGTCATGCGCCACCACGCCGCCTATTTCGTGATGAACCCGTGAGATCTCTCTGGCCGATTCAAGGTGAATGATATGAAATTTGGCGCCGCTCTTGAGTACTCGATGAACCTCGTCGATCGCCTTCTGCTGATCCGAAAAATGCGGGAAGGCCGCAAACGCTACTGCAACATCGAAAGAACCATCGGCAAACGGAAGCGCGGTAGCATCGGCATCGACCACATTGACATTGTCAAAGGGGAAATTACGGTGCGCCTTGCGGGCCATCTCAATCGAGAAATCGACCCCGGTAACCGTACCGGAACCGGTTACTTTCCGTCGCAGCATGTCAAAGAGGATGCCGGTACCGCAACCCAAGTCAAGGATATCCATGCCCTCGGCCATATTGAGCTTGTCGACAATATGTGTCAGTCGCTCAAGATCTTCGGCCGTGTAGGTCAGATCCCATTCGGCCGCCGCCGCGTCAAAAAACTCCTGGTGCTTGTCGTGCATAATAAAGCCAATTTAGCGGTGAAGAAGGCTGTGTCAAGTCTTTTCAGTCGGGGTCTACCCCGACCGATTAAGGCCGATCGGCAGAAAGTGATACTTTGCACCTGATTTTCATTTTAAGTTTGTGCTTTCGAGCGTATATTGAAGACTGGTTTTTTTGAGGATATATGGCAAACAACGGCAACAGATACCGCAAAAATCGAGAATTCCTGCACGTCAAAGGTGCCCGGGAACACAACCTGAGGAATATCGACGTCAAGATCCCACGCAACAGCTTGACAGTTATCACCGGGCTTTCCGGTTCGGGGAAAAGCTCGCTCGCCTTCGATACAATTTATGCCGAGGGACAGCGCCGCTATGTCGAGTCGCTGTCGGCCTATGCCCGTCAGTTTCTGGGGCTTATGGAAAAGCCCGATGTTGATTTTATCGAGGGGCTGTCACCCGCTATATCGATAGAGCAGAAGGGGACCGCCAAGAACCCGCGCTCGACAGTCGGTACGGTCACCGAGATTTACGACTACCTGCGCCTGCTTTTCGCCCGGATCGGCGTGCCGCACTGTGTTAAGTGCGGACAGCCGATCACCCAGCAGACAGTGGAACAGATTGTCGATTCGGTCCTGACCTTCGATGAGGGGACGCGGATGATGGTCCTGGCGCCGCTGGTGCGTGGTAAAAAGGGTGAGCACAGGGAGATAATCGAAGAAGCGAGGCGCGAGGGGTTTGTCCGACTGCGAGTGGATGGTGAGATTATCGACAGCGAC
>DAOWIC010000181.1 GCA_030641085.1 Calditrichota bacterium | reverse complement strand
TTATCTGCCGCTCTATCCGGATGATTCGGGTATTTTGTTTAACGAGCATTTTTTGAAAACCGCTCCCAACATGCTGGCCCAGATTCTGCCCGATCACGCCGACCTGGCCGACACTATTCGCCTGATCGACATTCCGTCCGTGGCCAACAGTAATGTGCTGCGTGTGCTGATGAACGCCGAGCTTGATGAAGCGGTGGGTCTGCTTTGCGGCCGCGACTCGGAGTGCGACGACCACGAGGTCCGTGAAGTTTATGAGGAACAACAGCCGGACGCCGGCTGGCGCTGGCGACTGCGCATGGCCGAACATGTCGCCTCGCAACTCGATCCGAAACGCTTCGGAGTAAACGGCTTTTATGTTTTCGGCAGCACCAAAAACGCCACCGCGGGCGCATCCAGCGATATCGATGTGCTGATTCACTTTGCCGGCACGCCGCGACAGCGTGAAAAGCTCGAGGACTGGCTGGAGGGATGGAGCCTCTGTCTCGACCGGATTAACTATCTCAAGACCGGTTATCAGTCCGACGGTCTGCTCGATGTGCATATCATCACTGATAAGGATGTCGAGGAAAAGAGCAGCTACGCGGTTAAGATCGGCGCCGCTACCGACGCCGCACGGGAGTTGCCGATGATGAAAAAGCGGTCACGGAAAAAGTCATAAAAGCTCCCGCGTTGCCTGTTCAGGCTTCGCGGGATCAAACCTCACCAAAGCCAATTCCGGGCCGTCGTGGGCGGCCGAAAAACAGTGCGTGCGGCCGATCTTCTCCCGCCACGAACCGGTCAGGCGGGCCGATTCATGAACATGCCCGTGCAGGGTGATCAGCGGCTGGCGCTCCTCAATAAACCGCTTTATCGCCACACTCCCCACATGAACATCGAGCGGTGCGTGATCGACCATGACACCGTCGAGCGCGGCCCGGTCGAGACTGGTCTGATAAGGCGGACTGTGAAAAAGAAAAATGGTGTTGCCGACCTCGTCGTCGCCAACAAGCTGCCGCAGGTCCTTTTCAATCGTGGCGTGCCGCGTTTCATCGGCTGATACCGGCACAGTGCGAATACCCATCTCAGGCGAGATCGAGCCGGGATCAACGAAGCGCGATACGTCGTACCGCTCCCAGTCCTTCAATTGAAACGGACTCGGCGGCACAAAGGAATAACCGAAAACCGGGTACCTGCCGAACTCGCTGCGCCCGCCGTGGACATACTCCCAGAGACCGCGTGTGGCCGCCTCGAGCATGGCCGCCTCCTCGAATCGCCCGTCATCGTTGCCCAAAATCGCAAACACTCTCGGGTACTTGTCCGGATTTTCCTCGAGAAGTCGGCCCATCCGCTGGGCCAGGTATTCGTTGATAAAATCACGATGGGAGGGGTCAACCGAAGTCATGGCCGCGATCCCGGACGGCAGCAGGTCGCCGCCGAAAAACAGCGCCTGGGGTCGCTCGTCGGCGATAGCCCGGAATAATTTCTCATACCGGTCGATCCGGCCATGCAGATCGGTAACAAAAAAGCAATTGGGCACCCGTACTCCGCGCATAAATATTGGCGATCAGGATGCAATATACATGAAATAGCCCGGTGTAACACAAAAACTTGCGAACCCTCGACTGAATAAGAAACCGCTTGCCACGGGACTCTGCGGCCTGTATTCTTTTCCCGGCGGCCGGGAGCAGGAAAAAGTGGACCGAGGCGGCTGAGCCTCGCCCGCGCTACGCCTGCCTGTAGCCGATCGTCTGAAAAGCCGGTCTAATTTCGCATTTTGAAAAGTAATAAGTTGATATGCCGACCGCCAATTTTTACCATACGTGTAATCGATCATACAGAGCTTAACGGCTTTTCATTCAGCCTGAAGAGGACGGGTTATTATGGACAATTCCCTGCGTTATAACATTGCTGACCAGCGCCTTGCCTATAGCGGTAAACAAACGGAACTGGCGTTTGATGTAGATCGCGTTATCGAATTCAACCATCGACACAAGGCGGTCCTGTCCAGCTATAAACTCTCCCTGGAGTCATGCAGCATCATAACTCTGGCGGACCAGATCAACTATCGGTCCAACCTCGGCGCGCTGCGTAACCGTCAGTTGCGCCAATCGGTAACACTGTCGGCCGGGCTGGCGGCGATTGCGGTCGGCCTGCACGGCCGAGGCAGCCTCAACCGGGTACCCAAAGATATTGTCACTAAGGAACTGACCAACAATCTCAAACGGGCCAACGACCGTACCGCCGCGCAGATCATGGCAGAGGTACTGCAGGTCACCACCGAAACGATGCCGGTGGGCGAGGAGGTTCTGATCGAGTCGGCTATAACCGAGGGTGTACGTGTCAAACCGGGCAAAGAAGCGGGCGGCAACCCGACTATCGCGGTTGGCGCCATCTTCGGCAAGAGACAACACCGGGATCAGTACGGGCTCAAGATGCCGCGCAATGTGAGCCTGCTGTCGATGGGTAACGACGTCATCGATGGTACGACCAAATCGGTCAAAGGGCTGCATTCATCGCTGACGGCGCTGTTTGTCACCGAGGCGAATATCAAGCGCCATCTGCCGGATGTTTATGTTCAGCGCTGGATGGCCGGCGCTCACTTTGACGAGTTTAACCCGCGCGACGCCTCGGAGACCGATATTGCTGAGATTATCGCCAAAGCTTACGGGATGTCCGGCATCGACAAACTCAGCGCCTTCTTCCTCGAACGCCCCCGCCACCATCCGGCGATGGATACCTTGAACAAGGCCGGAGTTGCCACGCCGTTTGATAAGGACGGTGACTTGATGCCGGCGGTCGTGCTCGGCATGGACGGCCTGGCCTTCCCCGACGAGCGCGGCCTTCTCTCAATGATCGGCGAGATCGGCGGTTCGGCCGAATGGGCGGTCGGCGTGTTGCCGCTGGTATGGCGCGGCGGTCAGGCAATCGGCATGCTCACCAGCCAGTCGTCGCTCACACGCAAAGATCTCACCCCGGCGGAACTGTGGCGCGAACGGTTCCACTTCACCGAGGAAGAGTTCATGTCGATCCAGGATGCCCGTTTTGAACGGAAGCCGTATTTCACCATGTCGGATATTATCGACGATCCCTTCGCCGGCGGCATCAGCGCTTTCGGCGCGATCACCGATAACTACTTCGTCCCGATTGCAAAGGGTGTCGAGACCGATCCGACCAACAACACTATCAGCGTGAGTGTTGTCGTCGTCAACTCGCTCGGCGTGGTCGAATGCTGGCAGATGCTCTACAAATGTAACGAAAGTGTCGGCGAAACGACACGACTGATGATCTCCCCGAAGGACTATCTCGATGAGCTGTCCGGCAAGGAACTGGAAAACACGATCGGCGGCATGCTCAACGACCCGGCGCTGCGCAAACGGTATCGAATCTTTTTCAACTCGGAGTACTACCCGGCCTTCATCCCGGTGCGCGACCAGATGGTGCTTTTGCACAAGGCAGTGGAGACATTGATTGAACGCGGAGCGTTAATCGATCAGGATCGCGAGATTGTCGCCATCACGGAGCGCCTCGCCCCCGAGTGGTTTGTCAACTCCGATTGATGGTGGTTGGAAAATAGGAATGGCAGATCGGTGTTCCGGAGGGCGCAAAGCGAACCAGAACCCGACATCGTCAACATGGTACGCCACCTAAAGGGAATCGGCTTCCGATTTCCTTTAGGTG
>DAOWIC010000155.1 GCA_030641085.1 Calditrichota bacterium | reverse complement strand
TGACGCAGCAGGAACTGATACGACGCGAAGATTTCACTGACCAGTGTGTCTACACTATAGATCCCGAGACGGCTAAGGACCATGATGACGCGATCTCGGTCGAGAAGATCTCGGGCGGTTACCGGCTTTCGGTTCATATCGCCGATGTCGCCTACTATGTCGAGCCGGATACGGAGCTTGACAGTGAAGCGTTCGAGCGTGGCAACTCGGTCTATCTGCCCGGGACGGTGATACCGATGCTGCCCGAGGCCTTGTCCAACGACGTTTGTTCGTTGCGACCGAACCGCAAACGTTTGGCGCATTCATGCATTATCGATTTTGACAAGCGGGGCCAGAGCAAATCATGGCGTCTGGCCGACACCGTGATAAAATCGCGGGCGAAGCTCCACTACGAGGAAGTGCAGCGGTTTTTTGACAGCGGCAAAGCGAGCGAGCGTATCAAACGCGTGGCCGACAACCTGACCCTGGCCCGCCAACTGGCGAAGCTGCTGCATCGACGCCGGTTCGCCGAAGGCTCGCTTGATTTCGATCTGCCCGAGCCGGAGATTGTTCTCGACACACAGGGAAAGGTGATCAGCCTGGGTCGCAAGACCCGCCTTGAAGCACATCGCCTGGTCGAGGAATTTATGCTGGCGGCCAATCGCGCGGTGGCGCTCGAGGTTTTCCGGGGCGGTCAGCAGTTTATTTACCGGGTGCATGATCGCCCGGATATCGAGAAGCTTCAGAGCTTTTCACTGATGATGAAGCGTCTGGGGCACTCTTTTCCGGTCTCGCCGCAGATCAAACCGGTTGCGTTCGCGCGCTTCCTCGAACGGATACAGGAAACGCCTGAGGCGGATTTTATCAATGAACTGATGCTGCGCTCGATGCAGAAGGCGGTTTACCAGCGCAAGAACATCGGTCATTTCGGGCTTGCCTTCAGCCACTACACGCACTTTACGTCGCCGATCAGACGTTATCCCGACCTGCTCGTTCATCGGCTGCTGCGTCAATTGAAAAACGGTCGCTACCCGGTCGCTTTCGCCAAACGAGTCGGCTCGGTTATCGACAATGTCGGCAGTCATTGTTCCGAGACGGAGCGTAACGCCGAGGCGGCCGAACGTCAGGCGATAAAAGTCAAGCAGATCGGCTACATGGCCGGGCATGTGGGAGATGAATTCGAGGGCATGATAACCGGCGTGACACCTTACGGCTTTTATGTCCGACTGGATGAGATGAGTGTAGAAGGAATGATACGCGTGTCGGCTATCGACGATGATTATTACCATTTCGACCAGGAGCGGTATCGGCTGATCGGACGACGCTCCGGCCGTACGTTCCGTCTGGGTGATCGGATCAAAGTGGGCGTGCTGAGGGTTGACACGGAAATGAGTGAGATGGATCTGTTTATTGCCAAAAAGCCCGAATCGAAAAAGAAGCCGAAGCAGAAGCAGAAACCAAAACCGGCCACGATCAACAAAACGAAGAAAACAAAAAAGCGCAAACGCAGAGTATAGACGATTATGGTTAGCAGGGTAGTCGTGTTAGTCGGATCAGAGGCTCCCATTGAATCGCAGGTCGAGTGGGAAACTATCGGGCAGGTGGTCTCGGAGATATCCCAGCTTTACCAGGTGGTCAAGGAGAGCCTGGTCGATCTGGTGATTGTCGCCGATCCCCGGATCGATGTCAGGTATGCGGTCGCGACGCGAATCAGGCGATACAATGGATTGACCGAGATATGGAAAGTTTCCCGCAACGAGGTCGAGCCGGAACCGGAAGAGGATTATATCGACGGCTATATCGCTTTGGACCTCGGCAAGAAGGGCATTGCCGACAAAGTCAGACAAATCCTTGAGGTCAAGGAACTTCTCAGCCGGTTTAAGATTGTCGGTCGTTCGGCCCGGATGAAACTGGTGGCGCGGACTATCGATCGTATCGCTCCGTCCGACGTGCCGGTGATGGTGGTGGGACCGTCGGGATCGGGCAAGGAACTGGTGGCGCGCGCGATTCACGACAACTCCAGCCGACCGGACCATCCGTTCGTGGCGATAAACTGCGGCGCCCTCGCTGAGGGAATCCTTGAATCTGAGCTGTTCGGCCACGAGAAGGGAGCTTTCACCGGCTCGGTCTCAAAGCGAGAAGGGCTATTTCACAAGGCGGATGGCGGGACTATCTTTCTCGATGAGATCGGCGAAACACAACCCCAGATGCAGGTGAAGCTGTTGCGGGTGCTTGAGGACGGTACTTATTACCCGGTCGGATCGTCGGTGGCGCGGCAAACGAATATTCGCGTTATTTCTGCCACCAACCGCGATCTGACGGAAGCGATTGCCGAAAAGATGTTCCGCGAGGACCTTTATTTCCGAATCGGCGTAGTCAAAATCGTTCTCCCGCCGCTCTTTGAGCGCAAGGCGGATATCCAGCCGATCCTGCAGCACTTCTGGCGGGGCGATGCCGGGCGTGAGTATTCCGACTCCGCTTTTGAACTGTTAATGAAATACGACTGGCCGGGAAATGTCCGCCAGTTGAAAAACTTTGCCGATCGGATGGCGGCGCTCAAACCGACCGGCCGGGTCGAGATAGAGGATGTCGAGCGGTTTATCGAGGAGCAGCACGCAACCGTGAGCAACCTGCCCGTTTCTACCGGCAAGACCGTAGAAGAGGCGGGTCAGGAACTGATTTACCGGGCCATTCTATCGCTGGGAAACGAGATCCGTCTACTGCGCGATTTGATCACTTCGCACCTGCCCAACGAGGGCCAGCCGTCGGAGTTTGAAACGGCAACGGCCGAGGTGACGACCGACAATTCAATCGAGCAGATGGAACGCGGGCTGATTGAGAGAGTGCTGCGGGAGACTAGGGGCAACCGCAAAGAGGCGGCCAAAAAGCTCGGTATCGGCGAACGAACACTGTACAGGAAATTAAAGAGCTATGATCTGAACTGATATTGCGAATCTTAGCGGTCCTTACTCTGATTATCGCGCTGTCAGGGGAAGCTCTCCATTCGCAGGAACTGTCAACTTCGGTTTTCCCCTCTGAAGACGAACTGTATCAGGCGTACTCCCTCGGTGAGATCACGTTTGAGCAGTTGATTCGTTTGCAGGAAATAGCCTTTGTGGGTGTCGACTCCACCACTCCTCACCTTCTGGATGAAATCCCCAACCTGTCGCTATTGAATCTTGGTCTTGACACGAGCGGCCGATCGCTTGAATCGGAACAGGCCGCCCTGTTCTCCGGCAGTGTGTCCGCCCGAACGGGTATTGAGCGGCGGTTGAGCGGTGTTCTGAGGCATCGCTATGTCCGGGACCTCGAAGAGCAGTCCGAATCAAAATACCAGACCAGCGTCACGTTGGGGTTTGGTGATAATCTCGCCGCAGATCTTCGCCTGCAGCGCGAGTACAGCGGTAACGAACGACTGGTGGGGCGAGGTCTAACCTACCGCTCGGCCGACGGTCCGGTTAGGGATATCCGGCTCGGCAATTTTTCTCGTCGCCTGGGGCTGGGGACAATTGTCGGATACCGGGGCAAGCTGTTCGATTACTCGGATCAGATCGATGGTGAGTCGTTTCTATATCCCGATTACGGCGGGCAGAATGGGCTGTATAGTCGCCTGCGAGCGGGGGTGATAGAGGCGCAGTCCATGGTATCGGTACAGCGCGACAGCGAATTCCGCCTGGTCACCACGGCGGCGATGTTTTCCCGTGCGAGCGGCTCTTTCCAGCCCGGCCTGATTGTTGCCGGCAACTCTCTGGTCAATCGTACTACCGGAAAAGACGTCACCGGCTACAAAGCCGGCATTCACTGGCAGTATCGATACGCGGGTGGTTACAATCGGTCCGAACTGAGCCTTCAGGCGGGCGAGCGGAAGGGGCCGGCGGGGGTTGTAACCGAGGGGCGCCATCGGTTTCGTCAGGCGGACGTGAGATACGCGCTCTGGAGTTACAGTGATGATTATCTAAACCTGTCCGGCGGCGGCAAGGCGGCCAGTCTCTCGAGCCGCCAGATGCTGGATGCCGTGGAATTCAACTACTCCTGCAAACGGGCCGGGCAGACCGGGGGGCTTTTCAAATCGCTGGTCGACCTGACCTCATCTCTAAAATTGTCCAACTCGTTTCTTTATGCCGCCATCGATAGCGATACCGCCGACCTGCAGTGGCTCTCCGGGCTGATCCATACAGCATCCGGCTGGGCGGTCACGCTGGATCATCTGAGGAAAACCAAACGACGCGTGCGAGATGACCGACCTAATGACTCGACCTCGACCCGCACCCGATTGGAACTACGGACAGGACAGGGGCTCGGCAGGCTAAGAACGTATTTGGCGTGGAACACCCGGTCGAGAGGGAAAGATTTTCTGACCGCGTTTGCCCGCTTCACACGGGAGTTCGCCGCCTACGGCAGGATTGAACTCTGGGGAAAAGTTGATCGGATAGAGCCATCGAATTTCAGTCCCGACTACTGGTATGCGTACATAAAAAACGAAATATATTTGTTGGAGAATGTCGATCTGTCCATCAAATTGAGCCATACTTATCACGGGCATTATGAAAATAAACACCGTACCGTGGTGTCGCTGGAAATGAAGGTTCTGCTATGACGCGAGCAGGGGTTGTCGTTCACACTGTCATGATTCTGTTATTTCTGTCGGTGACGGCACAGTCCGAACCGATCATCAACGAGGTACTGGCCAACGAGCCGGGATCGGAGACAGTGCTGGAATGGGTCGAGCTCTACAACAATTCATCGCAGCCGGTGGCGCTGGGCGAGTACCAGCTTTATGTCGATGCGAACCAGTATGACCTGCCATCGGCCGACACGCTTGGCGGTGGCGAATACTATATCATCTGTCGCCGCCTGTTCAGCGACGGTTCCTCCAGTTCATTCGAATCACGCTGGGGTGACAGCTCCGCGGTCTGGGGCGACACGCCGGGTGAGGATTCGATCATGACGCCGCACGAGGTATCCATCTTGCTTATTAACACCGGCGGTACGGTTGAGCTCCGCGAGGGTGGCACGACGGTGTCTCAGTTGACCTGGACCGAGTCCGGACTCGACGGGGTTTCCTGGGAGCGAGTCGCGCCTGATGAATCCGGGATATCACAGTCGGTCGCGCCGGGCGGCTGTACTCCGGGGCGGGCCAACTCGCTGGTGCCGGTCGATGTCGACCTGGCGGTCGAAGATGTGGAAGTTACCCACGAACGGGAGAACACGATTCTGAGCTTTACCGTTGCCAACCGCGGCACCACTGCGGTCAGCGGTTCGAACCTATACCTGATTTATACCGGCGCGCCCGATGGTGTGAAATATTACAATATCGGCGACACTCTCGGCTCGGTGGCGATTCGCCCCCTGCAGCCGGGCGAATCGGCGGCGATGGTCGGGCAGTTTGTCTTTGAGGGCGAGTACCTGCTGTTTACCGCGATCCTTCCGGGTGACCACCGCAACGACAACAACAGCCTCATATTTGTCGCGGTCGGGCAGGATTACCCGCCGTTTGTTCTGTCGGAGTTGATGGCCGACCCGAATGATGATCTCGGTACCGAGTGGCTGGAGATAAAAAGCCGCTCCAGCGAGGCGATCGAGATCGAGGGCTGGCAGTTTGGCGATTCCCTTCACACTTATCCGCTGTCATCCGGTTCAAGGATTATCGAGCCGGGTGAGTACGTTGTCGTGGCCCAAGCCGCTGTCGAATTTATCAGTTTCTATACCGGTTTCTCGCAACGAGTGTGGCAACCGTCGAATTGGCCCACCTTCAACAACGACGGCGATGTCGTGCGGTTGATCGACAGCTACGGTATCGAGGCGGATCGATTCGAGTACAGCTTTACGCATGAGGGTGAGTTTACCTGGGCGCGCGGCGAGGAACCGGGCAAAGAAGATTTATGGGGGCGCTCGGAGACCGCGCTCGGCACTCCCGGCGGATATAACGACGTCATCTTTTTGGACGCCGGTTCCCAGATAGACATCGTATTGGGCAGCGCCTATGTATCGCCGGATGATGACGGGATCGATGACTACATGACAATCGATATCTCCGCTCCGATTGCGTCCGATTACACCGTGAAAATATATGACCGTCAGGGCCGGGAGGTGAAGATTTTCTACGATAAGGATATCTCTCCGCCCACGACAATTATCTGGGATGGTCTGTCCGATGCCGGTCGCCGCCTGCCGATAGGGCTTTACATTCTGTATGTGGAGGCGGGTGGAGTAGCCTCGGAGAAATTACCGATTGTAATTGCCAGGTAACTATGAAATTACGCAGACGGATATTTACGCTGTTGATAGCCGTTATGGCCGCCGGTCCGGGCGCGTCGGGCTTTGATTTCCTGACCAGCCACGGCACCGGTTTCGCCGGGACGGTCATGCTTTCTGAGTCAACCGCGTCGGCCCTGGTCTCGGTGCCGACCGGCGGGATCAACGACCGGCAGCTTAAGCTCGACCTGGGTATCAATCGCAAGTTTGAGGTGAAGGAGCTTGATGAGGCGTTCGTGGCGGCGGCATACCGGCGCCACGCGCTCATATTTTCGCTCGGACTGAGCCAGTTCGGACGCGGGGAAATGTACTCCGAGAAAGTGGCGAAACTGGCAGTTGGCTACCAGTATGATTCCCTGACTGTTGGAGCCTCGTTGTCGGCGATGCTGGTGGAGTTCGGCAGTGATTATTACGATGGCCTCAGTGCGGCCACCGTTGGTTTGGGGGCGTCGTATCGGCACCAACGGTTTTTCAGCGCGATCACACTGGACAATATAACCTCGCCGTCGCTGGAAGAGGGCAGCGAGGAGATAAAGCCGAAACTAACGCTCTATGCCGAAGTGATGGGGCGCGGCTCCTATTCGGTTACGGGCCGTCTCACAGTGCAGGATCGCGAGAAGCCGCAAATGGGTGTCGGGCAAAAGATCAAATTAGCCGAGGTCAGTTCGGTCTTCTGGGGCATTTCGACCGAACCGGTGACTTATGGCGGCGGGCTGGAATTGTATTATCGCGACGCGATTATCCGCTACGCTACTTCTTATCATTCCTCACTCGGGTTCTCACACACAATCTCGATGGCCTACAGTTTTGATCTAAAGAAACAGGAACCGACAAGGCCATGACCGAGAATCTGACCAGGGCCGATATTGAGGCGCGCGAACTGAAGTCGCTTGCGCCGTACGCGGCGATTTCCAGTCGCTCGCGCGGGCGAGTCTACCCGGCGCGGGAACATCCGCTGCGGACCGCCTTCCAGCGTGATAGGGATCGGATTATTCATTCGGCGGCTTTTCGACGGATGGAGTACAAGACGCAGGTCTTCATCCCCCACGAGAAGGACCATTACCGCACCCGCCTGACACATACTATCGAGGTGGCCCAGATCAGCCGCACCCTGGCGCGGAACCTCAGGCTCAACGAGGACCTGGCCGAGGCGATCGCCTTGGTTCACGATGTCGGGCATACGCCGTTCGGACATTCCGGCGAGTATGTTCTGGACAAACTCCTGAAAGAGCGGGGTGGGTTCAATCATAACCGGCAGACTTTGCGCGTGGTTGACTTTCTCGAGCAGCGTTACGACGAACACCCGGGACTGAATCTCTCCTACGAGGTGCGGGAGGGAATCGCCAAGCATGAGACCACAGTCGATTTGCGGCTGAGTGAATTCAACCCGGACGAAAAGCCGACCCTTGAGGCCTCGCTGGTCGACATCGCCGACGAGATAACCTACAACGCCCATGATATCGACGACGGCCTGTCGTCGGGGATAATTGCGACTAACGACCTGAAAGGGATCGACTTGTTCCGGCGGGAGCCGTTCGCAGCGGTCATCAAAAGGTCCTCACCGGCCGACGACAAGGGCCGCTACGCACTCGTGCGCCGCATGCTCGACTTCATGGTAACCGATGTTCTGGACGAGACCCGCCGACGCCTTCAGCAGGACGAAATTACCGACCTCAATGCGGTGCGCTCGGCGAGTCGGAAGATAGGCGCCTATTCAGATGAGACCGGCGCGCTGGTGTCCGGACTGAAGGAGTTTTTGAACAGGTGTCTGTACAAGCATGAGCGGCTCAGGACCATGTCGGAGTGGGCGGAGGAGATACTCCAGACTATCTTTTCCGGGTTACTTGAGAAGCCGTCGGTGATGCCGCCTCGGTTTCAGGAGATGCTCCTGACCGAAGAGAAAGAGATTGTCATCGCAGACTATATCGCCGGTATGACCGACCGCTACGCGGTCAAAATGTACGATCAGTTTCAATAGGAACGGCACCGCTTTTAGTTATCGGTAAGCTCGTTGGGTTGAAGTCAAGGCTCGATATGATAATCGATCAAAGTTATGCGCTCGTCTTTGTAAGTTACCGATTCCTGACTCACCGTATCGTAGACGACGTGTACTTCCATTCTATAGGTCATTCCAAGGTCGGCTACGTAGTATGTTCTGATGCTGTTCGTACACAACTCTCCGCATAGACGGCTGGTCCATACCATACAGTAAATGCTCAGCTCCCCCGTTGGTAGACGGTAATCTCCGGTTTCTGATACCTCGTTGGTATCAAGGCCCGGTTCCGTCACCCAGGCTCGTCCGAGTCGCAGAGGGAAAAGAAGCGACTTGTAAGTGTTTTCGATATTCCCTTGCAGGTAAAACACGATCTTGTTGGCAGTGGCCGTGGAATAGCGCAATTCAGAACCTGCTCCGTCGGAGTGCATCCAGATCTGAAAGTCGGCGACAAAATCGGTGTCGATACATCTGATGGTCAGAGTATCGACTGTCTGCCAATAATAATCCTCCACAAGGTATCGCCACCAACTGCCGGTATTCATCGGAAATCTGTCGAGCGTAAAATTGTTGACCGGTATGTTGCCGTACTCGATCAACTCCCACGTCTGGTCAGAATCGGACCCCATGCCGCCCGTGACCCAGGTCATTTTGACGATACCGATCGTCGGCGCGACCCAGAGGTGGATCCGTTCCCATGTGTCGAGATAGGTTACGCGCCGATCAAGATGAAAACAGAACGGTATCGAACCGGCCGGAACTGTTACGGTCACCATCTCCGTAATATTGGTAGTATCATCGACCAGAATCATGTCCGACCATGACTTGCCCACTTCGAGCGGAAAGCGGATTCTGGTGCCGGACATGAAACCGCACAGGTGGAGCGAACTGCTGTCGACCGTCGTCGCCTGTGAATCGACCAGACTCTCCGACCGCAATTTCCAGAGTTGTTCGGCCAGAGCGCAGTCCGGCCCGTCGCAGTCCAAAAGCATAGTCTCCAGGATACTGATAGTGATAGTGTCGACAGCGCCGGTGTTGTTGTCGGTGCGGGCGTAAACCCAGTAATCACCGTCGCCGTGAGGAAAGGCAGCCATACCGAAGAAAACGTCGTCGGGACCGACCAGGTCGTCCGAATCGCATGAAATAAGTGCCAGGCCGAGCAGACTGATAGCAGCGATCAGGATTATCACTCGCATAGTTTCCTCCCTTTCGAATAATCCTTACCGCGAGAAATGGTGTTGAATTTCCCACGTTAGCAGATGAACTGCTGTTCGCAATATAGACGGCGCAGCGAGGCAAGCATCAACTAAATTTCGTCCATTCTGAAGGCAAGAGTGATAAAGTGTGAACAGCGGTGCACAATCAGGCCATCATCGGTCCGGGCCGTAGATCGCAACTGGTTGATACAAAGCATAATAGCGGGCGGGCCCGTTTAGGGCACAGTCGTTGCAATATGGAAAGGCATGGAATGTTATTTTGGCTCCCGTGAATTACCGCACGACAACCAGCTACACAAATCGGCTGTGGTCAGCTTTATCATTCCGGAGATCGGAATCAAGTTCAAGGCGCCTTTCGACGCCGTTGATTCTGATCATTCGGACTACGCCTCGCTTCTGGCGCTGCTGGAATTCATCGACAGCAACCAGAAGTATTTTTCCAGGACTACTTACCAGATCTTTGGCAACAACCACAATATCGTTAACCAGGTGAACCTGCGTCAATCGACGCCGGAGAAGTTTTCCCACCTGCTGCAGAAAGCTCTGAACTACCGCGAGAAATACCGCTACTCGCTTGACTGGGTTGAGCGCAATGTCAACCCGACCTTCGATTCGCTTTTAGATTGACGCCCCTTCGCCGGTAGCCGTATAATTATCTCGTATGGCTACCCCCCAGACTCTTTTCAAAGATGTGTCGGCGGGCCGGTTTAAGCCCGCCTACTATTTTTTCGGCGCCGAGGACTATCGTGTCGCCGAGGCGGAGAAGTTTGTCGCGCGGCGTTTTTTGCCGGATATGCAGCGCGTGGCCAACTATCGCAAGATCGACGCCCGGAAAGCGAAGGCGCCCGACCTGGTGGCGGAGCTTTCCAATCTGCCGATGTTGGGCGAGAAACAGGTCTTTGTCATCCTGAATTTCCAGAGCTATCGCCCCAATCAGGTCCAGCAGATACTCAGGCTGCTGGATCCCCCGGACCCGAACCGGATAGTCATTTTCACCAGCCCGTCATCGAAGATACCCAAAAAAACCTCCGCCTTCTACAAGGCGGTTTCCAAATGCGCCGAGCCGGTCCAGTTCGACCGTCTTAAGTTTGAGGCGGCGGCGGCCCAGATATCGATGGCGCTGAAAAAAGAAGAGATCGAAATCACACCCGAGGCGCTCAAGCTGTTTACCGAACTGATCGACGGCAACAAGGGCGCTCTCGACCGCGAGGTGGCCAAACTGATCGACTACCGTCAGAGCGGCGAGACAGTCGAAGTGAATGATATCCGGCAGGTCGTCGCCGGGCATGAGGTTTTCGGGATATTCGAGCTGGCCGACCTGGTGGTGGCGGGCAAGACCCGGCGAGTGCTGCAGATGACCCGGACTTTGCTGGCCGAGGGAACCTCGGCGGTGACGCTGGTAACGCTTCTGCAGCAGCATTTCACTTCGGTCTATCTGGTCAAGAACGGCAAACGTCCGCTCGGGAATCGATCCTTTCTGACGTACAAATTCCAGCAGCAGGCACAGAAATATGAATCCGACCGCCTGGAAGAGATCATAATCGAGATAGCCGCCGCCGACGCCCGGCTTCGCCATCAGGAGCTGAAGCAGGAGACGGTTTTGGAGATGCTCGCCCTGTCGCTGGCGGGCGAAAACAGATAGCTTAATGAGTAGAAATATCGGGGAAGAAAACCAGCCGAAGCCGGTAAATAGAGAAGGATCGCCAAAAACCGAGCGGGAGCTGGTCGAGGCGGTTCAGAACGGCGATACCAAGGCGTTCGGGAAACTGGTGCGGCTCAATCAGAAACGGCTGTTTCGGTACATTTATGGCCTGGTCGGGTCGTTTGATGAAACCGAGGATATTGTGCAGGAAGCATTTGTGAGAGCATTCAATAATATCAAGACTTTTCGGACACAGTACGCCTTCTACCCGTGGCTGTCGACAATAGCTCGCAATCTGGCCTACAACCATATCAGCCGCGAGGAGAAGAAGGAGTCGCTGGACCGGCTGCAGGAGAAGGGCTACGATCCGCAGTCGGTCGATCTCGGGCCGCTGGAGAATCTGGTCGAGGGAGAGGGTCGCCAGAGGTTTTTCAAGGCGGTTATGGCACTGTCGGTGAAGTATCGCACGGTCTTTGTGCTGAGGCATTTTGAGCAGATGGATTACGGCCAGATTGCCAGCTATTTGAAAATCCCCCCCGGGACGGTCGATTCACGGCTTTACCGGGCGCGGCAATTCCTGTTGGATGAGCTGAAGGAAATGCTCGAGTAGCGAGCAGGTGAAGCCATGGATCACGGTTATTTCAAAGATAGAATCTCGGCCTTTCATGATGGCGCGCTGAAAAACGAGGAAGAGTTTGCAATCGCGCAGCATCTGAAAGAGTGCCAGGAGTGTCAGCAGTTGCTGTCCGATCTGCGCCGACTGGACCGGCTGGTGGAACAACAGTCCGACCTGAAAGATGACGCCTACTGGGAACAGGCGGCTCGCCGGATCGACCGGGCCATAGCAACGCCGACATCGACGAAGGTAACGCCGGTCGCCGAGCGGCAGTGGCAGGGCCTCTGGTGGAAGTTCGCCTCGGTCGCGGCCTCGGTCGCAGTGCTTGCGTTTATTGCGCTATATGAGGGCGATATTAAGCGAGAGGCCGGGAAGCCTGTGATGAAGATGCCGGTTCCTGTTGGGACCATAGATACATCGACGGCAATTGATGTTCCCCCTTCGCCAGTATTCGATGATGGAACAGACACAACGGACGGGTATATTAGCGATCACCGGACTCCAGAGGACCATGATGTTCCTCGAGAAGTTGCTCCACTGGAGGTGGAGAAAGCTAAGATTGAAGCGCCAACTCCCCTTCCGGCTCCGGTGAAGAAGAGCGAGTCTGGCAGTATTCAACCTTCCGCTAAGGCAGAGGAAAAGGATGCTGAGGTTTACCTGGGTGATGCGGATAAGGTCTCGCTGGACCAGACAGGGGTTGTGGCCGAGAGAAACCTGATAAGTGCTCCTAAGTTTACTGATACGGCCGACGCTGCCCGGGAGAAGCAAATCGTCGTCAAAGACAAGAGGTCGACGTCGGAGGTTGCGCAGGCTGAGCTGCATGCATTGGTTTCCAGACAAACAGCCGGTGACGAGTCGATAATCGATTTCGGCGAGACAGCAGGCCCGGCAATTCGGGGAGGCAGGGCATCGGAACAGACCGAGACGACATTGGAGCAGTGGCGGCAGGTTCGGGATTCTCTGTCGCTATTCCGGGACACGGACGATTTGGGATCTGATCAACTCAGTGCTATGGCCGAAAAGGAGACCGACGAGCCGCCCGTTCTCGATGAAAAGGGTGAGCGGATGCTGATTGAAGCGCACTACCGGATCGCGCTTATGACTGATAATAAATCCGAACAACAGGAGTCGATCATTTACCTCGAAGAATATATCGAGAAGGACCAGTCCCAATTCAGAAAGCTCGCCAGGGAGTATCTGAATCAGTTAAAGACGGAATAAGTTCTCCCGGCGGATTTAGCTTTGGGGCGGTGACTCGCCGAAATAAGCAGCGCAAAACAGTGACAAAAATGGTCCGTGTTCGGCGGGTCTCCCTTTTTCCCCGCCACGCCGGCCGGGGAAAAACAGTAGAACATTCCAGGCCGCTTTCCGTATATTAAGCCAATGATACGATGATTCAGGTTACAGGAGGTCATCATGGAAAAGAGATTATACAGATCAACCACGAACAAGGTCATCGGCGGTGTTTGCGGGGGCCTTGGCGAATATTTTGAGATTGATCCGGTATTCGTGCGGATAGTAGCAGTGATTCTGGCGTTGGCAACCGGTGTCGGTCTGCTGGCATACATCGTAGCCTGGATCATCATGCCCAAAGACGTAGAGTTGCCGACTGAGGTAGCTGCACTCGGATCATCCGAGCCGGTCAAATATTCATCTTGGAACAAGTACCTGCCGGGCATGATTCTTATCGGCCTGGGTGTGATTCTTCTGGTTCAGGAGCATTGGTACTGGTTCGATTGGGAACAATTCTGGCCGGTGGCGCTGATTGTTGTCGGGCTGTTTCTGATCTTCCGGCGCGGCAAACGTGAGGCGGCCGAACACAGCCAGGCGGCAGCGGGCAATAATCATCAGCCAAAGCCTGAGAATGGAGGTTCGGTAGTATGACTCCGGCACGGTTTCGATGGGGGATCATTCTGATCCAGATTGGCATCCTGATTCTGCTGCGCAATATGGGTGTGCTGAACGACAATTTCTGGGGCGAATTGCTGATTTATTTCCCGGTGGTGCTGATTGCTATCGGGATCGAGAAGATATTCACCAAATCGCGCCTTCAGCTCATCGCCTACCTCTCTTCGGTGGCCATATTCGTCATCGGTTTGGCTATTGCCTTCAACGTTGGGCAGGGCGGTTTCGAACAGAGCTTCTTCTCGCAGACCACTTTTCGACAGGAGTTCGATCCCGAAGTCCGGCAGATGAAGGCGGTTCTTAAGCTCGATCACACCGACCTGACAATCCGCGACTCCGGTCGGGACCTGGCCTACGGCCGGTTTGACAAATTCACTCGCAAGCCAAAGATCGACTATACCGTCAGTGGAGACTCCGCCCGACTGGAATTTAACAGTCGGTCCGGCCGGTTCTTCGGCGGCGCAATCAACATTCAGACCGGCGATCCGCAAAGCTGGTACTTGCGATTCAATGACCAGGTGCCGCTTGATCTGGAGTGTTACGGAGAGGATTCGGATATCCATCTCAACCTGGCCACCTCGCGTCTGGAGCGGGTCAAGCTCGATGCCGATAACGCCATGGTATACCTGAAACTGGGCGATTTGATGCCGAAGGTGACGGTGGATATCTCGGGCGAGGATACCGAGCTCAAGCTGCGGGTGCCGGAGGGTATCGGCCTGAAGATTCACGGCGAGGATTACCGCGCCTATCTCGAGCGTCTCGGACTGACCGAGGCGGAGGCCGAGGCCGGGTTGTTTGTAAACGACGGTATTGATACGCTTGGGACGGTGATAGAGATAGAGCTGGATGATCGGCTCAGTTCGTTTATCCTCGATTTCTTCTAAGCTGCTCTGTTGACAAGTTTTGAAGAAGCGGCCCCAGCGGCCGCTTTTTTTGTGAGAAGGTCTGGGAAATTCTGTTGCTATTGAAGCCGAAATTATTCTTTTTGTCTACAATTGCGCGAGTCATTCCCTGAGGTGAATATGAATCGAATTGCCCTGACTACTCTATTATTGGCGTTGTTGTTCGCCTGCGGCTGTCAGCAGGAACAAGAAACCACGTTGCGAACCAACCTGCGAATTGGCACCGACGCCACCTATCCGCCGTTCGAGACGGTCAATCCCGAAACCGGCACTGCCGAGGGATTCGATATCGATCTCATCAAGGAGATTTGCCGCGTTAACGATTGGAGCTTGGAAATAATCATAACGCCGTTCGACGGCATTATCCCGGGTCTTAACACACGCAAGTATGATGTCGTTATCTCCGCCATGACGATCACGCCGGAACGAGCGGCGGTGGTGGAATTCACCCGGCCTTATTACCTCGCCGGGCAGGCTATCGCCGTGCCGCTGGATGACTCGCTCACTCAGGGGCTGGACGACCTGGTCGGCAAGCGGGTCGGGGTGCAGTTGGGAACTACCGGCGAGTTGATGGCGAAGCGGCTGGCTGGCCTGCACGTTTATTCCTTTGACAATATCGGCGCGGCTTTCATAGACATGTCCAACGGCAACCTCGACGCGGTGCTGAATGATTTTCCGACCACCCGAGCCTACATCAAGAGTCACGGCAGCGCCAAGACGGTAGGCGAGATACTCTCGACCGAGTACTATGGTATCGCTGTGCGCAAATCCGATCACACGCTGGTGGGTCAGCTCAACGCCGCGCTGGAACAGATGGTCGAAAACGGTCGTTACGACTCTATCCACGTTAAGTGGTTCGGCGCTCTCCCGGCCCCGTTGCCCGCAGGCGATTCGACTGCGACACCCTGAACTGGGCGGCGTTTTGTTAGTCTGTATCTGTGGGATGATTGAGGCATGAATGACATTAAGTTGAACCTCTCAAAGCTGAAGGGCAAAATCATCGCGGTCGATGGTCCGGCTGGTTCCGGGAAGTCGACCACGGCGCGCATGCTGGCCGCTCGTCTGGGTTACAAATACCTCGACACCGGCGCTATGTACCGGGCGTTGACTCATTTCGCTCTTGCCAACGATATTTCGCCCTCGGACGGGGCCAAGCTGTCGGTGCTTGCGGGGAAACTGCCGATCGACTTCGAGACCCACGAGGAGACCAACCGGGTTTTTATCAATGCCGAGGACGTTACCGAGGCAATTCGTACGCCGGAGGTAACGCTGCACGTTTCGGAGGTTTCCGCTCACAAGGGAGTGCGAACCGCGATGGTGGTCAAGCAGCGGGAGATCGGCAAGGATGGATCCATCGTGGCCGAGGGCCGCGATACTACTACGGTCGTTTTTCTCAACGCCGATATCAAAATCTACCTGACGGCCTCGGTCAGGGAACGGGCGCAGCGCCGCCTGCTGGAATTGGCCAAAAAAGGTGTCAGCACCAACGTTGAGGAGCAGGAGGCGGATATCCGTCGGCGCGACGAATACGACTCCAACCGGGAGCACTCACCTCTGACAAAGGCGACCGACGCGTTTACTGTGGACACCACCGATATGACAATCGAGGGGCAGGTCGATCATATCATATCCCTTATTCGCTCAGTACTTTAATAGCCATGCATATAATATATTACACCGGGCGGGCGTTCTTTCGGATTTTTTTCCGGCTGATCTGCGGGATGCGCGTCAGCGGCCTGGAGCATTTCCCCAAAACCGGTGGCGTAATAGTGGCCAGCAACCACATATCCTATTATGATGCACCGCTGGTCGGCTCGGCCATGAAACGGCCAGCCTATTTCCTCGCCAAACAGGAGCTTTTCAAAAACCGGTTTATCGGCTGGGTGTTGCGGCGTGTCTTAGCGCGGCCGGTTAAGCGGGGAAGTATGGACCGTCGGGCAATGGAAATGGTGATCGAGTGGGTCAATGCCGGGGAAGTGGTGACCCTCTTTCCGGAGGGAACGCGCTCGAGGACAGGCGAATTTCTCC
This sequence comes from Calditrichota bacterium, assembly GCA_030641085.1. Lineage (GTDB taxonomy): Bacteria > Zixibacteria > MSB-5A5 > GN15 > FEB-12 > DAOWIC01. The sequence continues at coordinate 890 of DAOWIC010000155.1, read as the reverse complement.
CGCCTAAAGCCGGAATCGGTCTGATGGCGCACCGTGCCAAATGTCCGATTGTCCCGGTTTATATAAGCGGGAGCGACCATCTGAAAGACTGTTTCAAGCGCCGCCGGCGGCTGACTGTGCGCTTTGGCGAGCCGATCAGCCCGGACTGGATTGCCGCTCAGACGGTGGATAGGGCGGGGTACGAGGTGATTGCGCAGACGGTCATGAAGCGCATCGGCGACCTCAAAGAGCAGTCTCTCCGGGGTCAATAACCGTTCACCGGCGGTTCTTTTTTTTTGCCGAAATCTTCAATTTGGACTTGAATTATCCGATTCATGTGTTATATATCATGTCTGCTTGTCGGCAGCGGGCTGCCCGACAGCGGATCCTGGCGACTTTCCCATTCGGGAAAAATCCAAAGTCGCCCGGTTGTGATTAGGAGGTTCTCTCTATTTAATGCCCAACGAAAAAAGTACTACCAGTACTCCTGCTAAGGTTTCGCGGCGCAAAACGACTGGCGCCAGAAAGACCAAGAAAACCAAAACTAAAATCACCAAAACCGATGCTACGAAAACCGTAGCAACGGTTGCGGTAAAGCAGGAAACCAAACGCGAAAAGGTTCTGACCGCACGCCACAGACGGGTGGCGGAAAAGGCGAAAGTTCGCAAAACTCTTCCCGCTGTGGCTGATGTGGTCGAAGTGGAGTCGATGAAAATCACCGATGTCTCCGGCGTCGTCTACGAGGCCAGCGAGTATCAGGCGATGGTCGACATGTACGACGCAACGATCAAAGCCATCAAAGAGGGTGAGATCGTAGCCGGCACCGTGATGGGTGTCTCTCGTGATGATGTCATTGTCGATGTCGGTTTCAAGTCGGAAGGAGTCATTCCGGTCTATGAATTCCCGGCCCC
>DAOWIC010000260.1 GCA_030641085.1 Calditrichota bacterium | reverse complement strand
TCGCTCCCGGCATAGAGAAGGATAATAAGTCCCGCGCCGGTGGCAAGGGTGTCGTTAATCGGCGACGAAAGGTGCCGGATACGAGTCATGCGCAACAGCGCGCGAAAATAACTGTAGGTCGCACGAAAGAACTTCTTCATCTCGAACGGCTCCATCGAGAACGCCTTCACAATGCGAATGTTGTTGATCGACTCCTCAAGGACAGCGTTGACATCGGCCATGCGCTCCTGCGACCGGGCCGAATACTTGCGCAGCTTCTTCCCGACAAACCAGATAAAGCCGAAAACCACCGGCAATATGACCATCGCCAGCAAGGTCAGCTTCCAGCTTAAGATGATCAGGAAGCTGAAAAACAAGAGCGTCATCAATGAGTCCGTAACCAGCCGGTTGAAACCGACATCGACCGATTCGTTCAGAACAATAACGTCGTTGGTAATGCGTGACATAATCTGACCGGTGCGACGGCGATGAAAATAGGCCAGCGACAGATGCTGGTACTTCTTAAACAGCCGGTCGCGGAAACTTCGGATGACCGACTGCTGCACAAAGGCCATGAAAAAGCCCTGCAGATATAAAAAGAGATTCTTCGCCAGCACCACTAATAGGATCAGCCAGCAGAATTTGACCAGTGTTTCCTGACGGGTCTCGGCCGCGACCAGAGTGTCGATCCAGTTTTTCATCGACTCCTTCAGCCCGACCGTAGCATCGGTGATCGACTGGAAAAAGCCGCTCGCGATTTCCGGCTGAACCGTCTCGGTTGTGATCTGCTCCTGCAGCCCTATATCGGAGGCCGAGAGACCGGCAAGACTGTCCACTTGGAACAGGGTCATCATAAGCGGGCCGAGCATCCAGACCATCGCGCCCGATGTCAGGGCGTGAGCGGCGGCAGAGATCGAGGCGATCAACAACTGCTTCCAGAACGGCAGCAGGACCGAAAATGTCCGTCTATACAAATTCAATTCATTGCTCCACAAAGCATATAAGCTATCAATATGCTACATTCCCCGGCCCCTGTCAACCGGTATAACCTTAGTAATATCAAGGAATTATGCGAGAAGCGTGATGCGGGACACACACTGTGAACTTGCCCGCCTTGACGCGGGCGTGGTCACGGTACTCGCGGCGAGTCGCCTTGAGCGAGAACCTGTCACCGTCGCTGTAACTGAACTGGCGTATACGCCAACGATCACCGCGGCGATCGTAAACGAGGTTGATCTCCCACGGGCACTGATCAAAACTGACAATGAATTTCGGCCGCTTCCGGTTACTGTAATCGCTAACAACCGTCGCGTTGACATCGTCGATAACTGAGTCGGGTAGGTTTTGAAAGAGGCTCAGTAGATTCACCGGCGGCAGTTCGCCCAGGCAATCGAACGATGCCAGCAGGTCCGCCACCGGCTCGCAGACAAACTCATCGGTCGATGGAAAGTACACTTCGAGCGAATCCGCAGTCAGCCGTCCCTTGAGCGCCCCCTTCCCGAGATAGCCTCTCCCTCCCAGGGCGATAATCGAGTCGGTTTGAAACAGCTCCAGTCGAAACGAGGTCGGCTTACCGTCGCGGCGGATCTTCGCGTCAAACAGGTATGCCTCAACATCGACCTTCTCTCGGGACAGTTCAGCCGGTCTCTCATCGCCGGGGGCGGTTCGGCGTGAACTGCCGCAGCCGGACATTATCAGGCCGGGCAAAGCCAGCGTGCAAAATGTCACGGCGATTAGCCTCTTCATCGCAATTGAATGCCCGAAAACAGGTACACGGTAATGGAAATGAACGGCCCCAGGATGATCCAGAACCCGCCAACCATAATCAATATAATCAGGACAAAGGGCGCGAAGCGCTCGATCTGATCCAGAGTCGGTCCGTAGCGGGGCGGCAGGAGATTGCGCAGGATGTGAGACCCGTCCAACGGAAAGAGCGGCAAAAGATTAAAGAAGGCGAGCGAGACATTGATCGTTATCAGAAAAAATAGCAGCATATAAGCCGCTTCCGGCAGGTTCATATTGGTCGCCACGATCACGCGAAAGAGCAGGCCGAAAATGAGCCCCAGCCCGAAATTGGACAGCGGCCCGGCGGCGGAGATCCAGAAATCGGCCACCCGGGGATTTTTCAGGTTCCAGGGATTAACCGGCACCGGCTTG
>DAOWIC010000047.1 GCA_030641085.1 Calditrichota bacterium | reverse complement strand
TGATATTCACCGATCAAATCATTTCCGGTCAACGCGTGCATGACCGCCAGTTGATCAACGTGCAGGCGGTGGTAGTGAATCGAGGCCGGGTTTTTCATACTGTCGGAAATATGATAGAGCGACCAGTAGCCAATGTCGTAACGCGGCAGCCATGCCAGCAGCGTCTTGATTCCTTCGTCGTACAACTTCCGGGCGTCTTCGTTATTCTGCCGGATCAGATCGTACAAGCCCCACATTGCGTATAGAAATCCATTCAGGACATGGTGCCCCGGGTGGGCCGGATATTCCTCGTAGAAGCAAAGCTCACCGTGGAAACTCGTGACACCGCCCTCTCGCACCTCCTTGTGAAACGAATCGAGAGCCAGAACCGCCTTTTGCAGAAACTCCGCCTCATTGGTGACAAGATATGCGCGGCACAGGCATGAAATCGCCAGCCCCTGGTTCATCGCCGATGGAAACGGATCGATCAGGCCGAACTTCGGCATCGGCGTTTCGCTCAACCAGACGCCGTCGTCATTCTGCTCTTGCGCCAGCCATCGCGCGACATTCAAGAACTTCGCCAGCGCCTCTTCGTTGCGATCCCGGCGGTAAATGTCCAGATGGCCGAGCCCCCAGAAACAGAGAAAGACCGGCAGGTGGTGGAGTCGTCCCTCGTATCGGTAGAGCGGCAGGCCGATGTCATCGAACGGCCCGTTATAATATGCGCGCGGCGATTCCTCGACATAGTAGGCCAGCGGATTTTCCGGGTCGTAGGTCGGCGGAGTGGAGGCATGGTAATAGCTCGACGAGCGCACCCCGGCGTACTCGAGCAGGTTGGATATCTTCTCCATCGTTGACGACATGCCGAATGATAACCAGTTTGAACGTCCGGTTCAAACAAAAAGGCGTCGTTGACAGCGGCCGGTTCGATTTCAGGCAGGGCTTGTTTTTGAGCGAAATTTCGGTTAAGTTGCGGCGGATGAGCCAGAAACGAATTGTCATAATCGGCTGGGCCGAATCGGTTCATGTCGGGCGCTGGGCGCGGGGATTAGCCGGGCGCGGCTATGATGTCAAAATCGTCTCGGCGGGCGGCGCGCCGGTTGAGAATATCGATACCGCCGTTCTTCCTCGCGGGGGCGGGTTTTCGTACCTTCGGCACGCCTCGGCGGCGGCCGAACAGGTCCGGCGTTTTGAGCCTGATCTGGTCCACGTGCACTATGCCGGTGGGTTCGGACTCTGGGGCATGCGCGCCGGTGTAAGGCCACTGGTGGTCTCGGTCTGGGGTTCCGATATTGTCGATCTGCCCCGGTCATGGGTGAATCGGTTTATTTTGAAAAAGCTGCTGCGCCGGGCGGATCATATCCCCGCCACCAGCCGAATGTTGAAAACGGCGACACTGGCGTATATGTCCGGAGAGGATGAAAAAGTCTCGGTGGTGCCGTTTGGCATCAATGTGCCCGATTCCTGCCCGCCGCTACCCGATGGGACGCCCCGGCTCTGCTTTATGAAAAAGCTGCGGTCGTTGACCGGGCCGGATCTATTGCTGAAAGCATTGGCGAAAGCGCGTGAAAAGATCGACGGTATCAGCTTGACAATAGCCGGTGACGGACCGATGACCGGCGAGCTAAAGCAACTGACGGCCGATCTCGGGTTGAACGACTGCGTTAATTTTGCCGGATGGATTCCGAACGAGCGCATCCCCGATCTGCTGGCCGAACATCACATTATGGTCATGCCGTCGCTGAAAGAAGCGTTCGGAGTGGTGATACTCGAGGCCAACGCCTGCGGCCGACCGGTGATCACCTCCGACGCGGGCGGGATCGCCGAGGTCGTCCGCGACAACGAGACCGGCATAATGACTCCGGCCGGGGATGTCGACCGTCTGGCGGGGGCGATAATCAAGTTGGCCGGTGATCGCGAACTGATGTCGCGGATGGGCCGAGCCGGTTACGAATTCGTGGAGCAGAACTACTCGTGGGAAAAATCGCTGGATATGATGACGGAACTATATGAACGGTTGATCCATGAAAAAGCAAAAGACTGAACGAAAGATCCCCCTGTACGACATCAAGCTATCGGCGGCCGCGATCAAAGAGGTGACGGCTACGGTCAAATCGGGCTGGCTCAACACCGGTCCGAGGGTGGCCGCGTTTGAAAAGGCGATCTGCCGCCTGACGAAAACGCGTTACGGCGCCGCGGTCGGATCGGCGACGGTCGGATTGCAGATGGTTCTGACCGCGATCAACGCCCAGCCGGGGGTGGAGGTGGTCACCACGCCGAACACCTTTGTGAGCACGGTCGAGGCGATCATGGCGACCGGTGCGAAGCCGGTCTTTGCCGATGTCAATCCGGTCACGCTGAATATCGATCCGGATGAAGTCGCC
>DAOWIC010000179.1 GCA_030641085.1 Calditrichota bacterium | reverse complement strand
GTCAAATCGACGCAGGAAGTGAATTCGGCCATTTAATCGCAAACATCTGCGTCAGCGACTCGCAATAGCGGATACTGTTCGCCAGCGCACACCCGCTGCAATAAAAGAGGCCCTCAACCGTGTGGTCGAAGGCCTCCAGCGAATTAATCTTTCAAGCTTCTGCTTACTTCACGTTCACAAAGATTCTTACTTCAGCATCATCATCTTCTTCGTAGCCGTGAACGAATCAGCGGTCAAACGATAGAAGTAGATTCCACTGGAGTTATTGCGGCCATCCCACTCAGACACATAGCTACCGGGCTGCATCTCACGGTTGACCAGGGTCACCACTTTCTGGCCGAGCACGTTGTACACGCTCAGTTCGACATGGGACGCCTGCGGCAGATCGAACGCGATCTGGGTAACCGGGTTGAATGGATTTGGATAGTTCTGCTGCAGCGCAAAGGTGCTCGGAAGTTCCGCTTCGCCAACACCACTGAGAGCAACAGTCGTGTTGTTGAATTCCGGTTCCACCAGCTGAATCCTCTGCGTGCCATCCTGGTTTCGATCGACATAGACAAAGGCGAGACTGTGGTTGGGATTCTCCAGCGTGGTCGCCTCAATTGTAATCGCCTCTACCTGTGGGTCCACAATCTCGAACACCAGCCTGGCGATTTCGCCGCTTCCCGGCTGAAGCGCAGGCTTGTGGTTGGCCGAGATCTGGGGTAGCAGACCGATTACAACCGTCTTATTGTCGTTGTCAATATTGGCCGCCTGAATGTCAAAGTACGACACTCGGGTGTCCTCAAACTCGACCGCTATCAACCTCACCCCGTCGTTGAACTTCAGGGGGATATCCAGCGCGGACAGCTCGACTGTGTTGGTTATTTCGAGCGGTACCGTAATCGTGTTTTCGGCGCTTGCGACCGCCTTGGCCGTCCGGAACTCATTGGACGCGCCCAGGATCAATGATGGCACCAGCAAAACGACAGCAATGATCACAAATCCATGTAATCGTTTTGTCAAGGTTCACCTCCTCAATGCAAAAAGCGTTGAATTCGCAGCCCCACGGAATACTACCGCATCCATGCGGCCGTAAAACTCCGAAATACGAACAATATTTTAATGGTTCTCTGAACTATGGATTACCCGTCTCTGGCGATTGAAGAACTAGCCCACCTGTCAATAGGGTAACAAAAGTCACCCTGTCCGTCAAGTTTTTTATTTGAGTTGTCGGTCAGTGTTGTCGCCACATTCGGCGCTGCAATCGGCGTCCGGCGACAAATGTGTTCCTCACTGTTAATACAATTAACGTACGCACGGGGTTCCACAATCGTCAAAAAAAATCGACCCATCAGACCGGAATTTTGTCCCACTTCGCTGCTTCTAACCGGCGCACAATGTGCGCTCTGATCCAGCCGACAACGTAGAATGACATTTGGCTCTATTTTGTCCAAGTTATGATGCCAGGCGACGGCAGCCTCCGACAATCCGCCGGCCAACTAAATGCTTGACATAACAGTGCTTTGGGCTGTTTTTTTCAAAAAATCATATAAATCAAGCTATTCCCATCGGAGGACCAGTGAAAGAGTCAAACGAAGTCCCAAAGAAGTACGAACCGGTCGTCCCTGCGCACGAAAACATCGCCGAGGTGACCTGGAAGGCGATAATACTGGGCGCGATCATCTCGGTCGTGTTCGGCGTTGCCAATGCCTACTTGGGCCTGAAATTCGGAATGACAGTTTCCGCCTCGATTCCGGCGGCGGTGATCTCGATGGCGGTCCTGCGCATCTTCTTCAAGCGGGTCACGGTACTGGAGAACAACATTGTCCAGACAGTCGGCTCCGCCGGTGAATCGCTTGCGGCGGGTATTATTTTCACTATCCCGGCTTTCTTTATCTGGTCGGCCGACCAGGCCCTAGCATCCCAAGGGTACTTTCACGAAGTGACCAAGATGCAGATTTTCTGGCTCTCGATGTTGGGCGGCTCGCTGGGTATATTGCTCATGATTCCCTTGCGGAAATATCTGGTCGACCGTGAGCACGGCAAGCTGGCCTTCCCGGAGGGAACCGCCTGTGCCGAAATCATTGTCGCCGGCGACGAAGGCGGCAGTAAGGCGAAGTTGGTCTTCAGCGGGATCGCTATCGGCGCGCTCTACAAAGTCCTGATGAACATGCTCAAGGGCTGGTCGGAGTCGGTCAACTACGACTTCAAGGGCATTTTGAAGGGCGGCACGATCGGTGTCGACGCCACCCCGGCCCTGCTCGGTGTCGGGTATATCATCGGACCGCGGATCGCGGCGCTGATGCTCAGTGGCGCGGTGTTGGGCTACCTCGGTATCGGGCCGCTTCTCGCATTCATCGGTGACCAGATTCCGGGCCAGATTATCGCCCCGGCCACCAAAGCGCTCAGTGATCTGAACCCGGCCGAACTGCGCGATTTCTATATCAAGTACCTCGGCGTGGGCGCGGTTGCCCTGGGCGGGTTTGTCTCGCTGATCAAGTCCTTCCCGACCATCGTCTCCTCGTTCAGCAAGGGCTTCAGCCAATTAGCAGGCAAGAAAATCGATATAAACGATGTCCCCCGGACTGACCGCGATCTGCCCATGAAATGGGTCCTCCTCGGCGTGCTGGCGATTATCATCGCAATCTGGCTTCTGCCCGGCACTGAATTGCGCCTTATTGGCGTGGTGCTGGCGGTCCTGTTCGGCTTTTTCTTCGTGGTGGTTGCCGCCCGGATTGTCGGTATTGTCGGATCATCATCATCGCCGGTCTCCGGTATGACCATCGCCACCCTGCTGGTCACCTGCCTGATTTTGCTCTATTTCGGCGTTGAGGGCGTCAAAGGAATGGTGACCGCCATGTCGGTCGGCACGATTGTCTGTATCGCCGTCTGCATGTCGGGCGATATCGCCCAGGACCTCAAGACCGGCTACCTGCTTGGTGCTTCGCCCTACCGGCAGCAGTTGACCGAGTTTATCGGCCTGCTCTTTCCGGCGATTGCGATGGGCTTCACGGTCTACTTCCTCAACGAGGCGTTCGGCTTTGTCCAGATTGAAGGTTCCACTCGCGCGCCATTGCTCGCTCCGCAGGCGAATGTCATGGCGACTGTTGTCAAGGGCGTGATGAGCGGCAATCTCCCCTGGCTGCCGATTATTGTCGGCGGCATGATCGCGCTGGCGGTGGAATTGCTGGGTATCTCGTCGCTGCCGTTTGCGATCGGACTTTACCTGCCGTTGTCGTTGTCGACTCCGATAATGACCGGTGGCTTGGTCGCCCTGCTGATTAAGAAGATGTCGAAAAAGGACGAACAGAAGAAGAAGAACGAGCAGGGGATATTGTTTGCCTCCGGCATTGTCGCCGGTGACGCCTTGATAGGCGTGCTGGTAGCGTTCATGATCGGCTCGTGGGGGGCCTATGAGCATTTCTATGATGCCCATGACGGTATGATGGCTACGCTCACCGGCTCTTGGGGACCGTGGGTCTCGCTGGCGGCCTTCTTTGGCCTGGCGGCGCTATTGGGTCATTTGGCCTGGCGCGGTTTCAAGAGTAAGAAGTAAGCGTTTGCTTTAGATAATCAGAGGCAGGGTCGGCAACAGCCCTGCCTTTTCTCTGCGCACGAATCACACGTAGCCTGCTGAGATCGCCTCCCCCATTTTACCCTTGCCGAATGCGACCCTATGTCGCTAATTGACAACCATGAACGAACGCCGAAAGAAAAGCATCCAGCCTTGAAAGAATATATCAGCAAAAATCGCTGGCCGTTGATTATCGCCGCGACCGCCGCGCTGGTCCGAATTATCTACCTGCTTGAACTGAGCCGGTTGCCTGATTTTGTGATCCCGATGGTGGATGAAAAGTGGCACTGGCTCTGGGCGAAGGAGATTCTCGAGGGGCCGTTTTTCGGCGATGGCGCCTGGTTCCGCGCGCCGCTCTACCCCTATTTTCTGGCCCTGCTGGCGAAAATCACCGGCGGCTCGATCCTCTGGTCGAAAATCCTCCAGGCGCTGCTGGCCGGAGGGACCGCGTTTTTTACATTCAAGCTGGCCGACTTGCTGTTCAACCGGACGACCGCGATTGTAGCCGGATTTATCTATGCGTTGTACGGTACGCTGGTCTTTTACGAAACATCGTTTCTGATTCCGGTCCTGTTTCTCTTTTTCACTGTCTGGGGCATGTATCGCCTGGTCGCTTATTCGGAATCGCGGACATTCAAATCCTGGCTGCTGACGGGCGTTGTTTTCGGGCTGGCGATAATCTCCCGACCGAACCTGCTGCTGGTGATACCGTTCTTGATGCTCTGGTTCTATTACCGACGTGACTCCGAGCAACCACGCTCGCAGCGGCTTAATTTCCTGCTGGTCCTCCTGCTGGGCATTATTCTCTCGATAGCCCCGGTAACAATGCGCAACTATATCAAGACCGGCGACTTTATTATGATATCATCGCAGGGCGGGGTGAATCTGTACTTGGGGAATAATCCGATCGCCGACGGCCTGAATATGCAGATGCCGGAGGTGAATCTGGATGCGTCGGTTACATGGCGTCAGTTCGGAACGGTGGTCACATCGGCCGCCCAGCGCGAGGCCGGACGGGAGTTGTCGCCCGCCGAGGAATCATCCTTCTGGACCGGAAAGGCGGTTGACTTTATCGCGGAAAACCCGGGCGGCTTTGTGAAGCTGGTCTGGAAAAAGTGCGTCTACCTTGCCAGTGGCTTCGAGAATTCCGACAACGCCGACATCTATCACCAGCGCACCAAATCGACTCTCTATTCGTTGCTGGTCTGGAACAAACTGATCTATTTCCCCTTCGGGCTACTTCTCCCCTTTGCGCTGGCCGGGATTGTCCTCGCGCGGGGGCAATCGCGACGATT
>DAOWIC010000089.1 GCA_030641085.1 Calditrichota bacterium | reverse complement strand
TGATCGACCAAAAGCAAAGAACGGCAACCTGTTACATCAACAAGCTACCGCATGTTGCTAATGTCTATCAATGCCGGAGGTCGGACTTGAACCGACACGATGTTGCCATCGGGGGATTTTGAGTCCCCTGCGTCTACCAGTTTCACCACTCCGGCACTTTCATAAACGTCCACCGGTAGAGCCGAACAGCTACACCGGCGACAGTGGAATATACACCCTCGACGCCATCTGTCAAGCCTAACGATTTCAATCTGATCAACGTCGGTCAGGCCGACGATCCTGGCCGGGTTGGGGCGATTATCACGAAACGCAATGAGGCACCCCGGAGCGAATGTGCGGTAATCTTACGGGCGTGGCTGGAGAATCAGAAGTGAACCCGTTCTTCGGTCGTGTCTTCTGGGACCGGGTCTTCGCGGCCGCCCGATTTGGCGTCGTAGAGGTTGGCCGAGGGATGGATGTGACAGGTAGCGGTCGGATGGTTACCCTCGACGAACACTTCCGCCCGAACGTTGACACACCGATCGGTCGCAAGTTCGCCTGACTCGAGACAAACATCGGCGTGGACGATTCCGTCCGGCTCCTCGAAGTCGAGCACCGGGAGGCTGTCATGAGCAGCCAGCATAAACTCGGTCCAGACCGGTACGCCGTTCTTGGCGCCATCCTGGTTGCGCCCCAGCGAGATCTTTTTCTCGAACCCAATCCAGGTACCGGCGGTTATTTGCGGGGAGTACCCGACGAACCAGTTATCACAGAAGTTGTTCGAGGTGCCGGTCTTGCCGCCGGCCGGACGGGTGAAGCCCATCCACCGCGAGCGACGTCCGGTTCCACCGTCCACCACCGAGCGCATCAGGCTGACCATGATATAAGCTGTCTGCGCCGACAGGACTTCCTCTTTACGAACCGCCGTGTTATTCTCCAACTCGCGGCCATAACGATCGACAATTCGATGAACCATCCGCGGGGGAATATGTATCCCGGAATTAGGGAAAACCGAAAACGCGGACACCATCTCGATCAACCGAACATCGGCAGTCCCCAGCGCAAGTGCCGGCACTGCGGGGAGATCGGTCGTAATACCCATCTTGTGGGCGTAGAAGATCGCCTGCTCCGGGTGAATCTTCAGCATTAAACGCACTGCGACCAAGTTGCGCGACAAGCGGATACCGTCGCGGATCGTAATCGGTCCGAGAAACTTGCTGTCGAAATTGTGCGGACGATACTGCTTGGTGCCGGGAATGTCGAGCACTATCGGGTTATCGTCGATAATGTCTGTCGTGCGGAAGCCATTGTCGATGCAGGCCGTGTATAAGAATGGTTTGAAGCATGAACCGGGTTGGAGGCGGGACTGCACCGCCCGGTTGAATTCCGATTTTTCAAAGGACCGCCCGCCCACCATCGCCAGCACATCACCGTTGGCATTGTCGATCGCCAGAAAAGCGCCCTGCACCGGACGATACATCCGGAGCGAATCACCATATTCATCGACCGTGTCGGGCCGAATCATTGTGTAGGTCGGGTTGTCCGGGCTGTATTTTCGCGCGATTCGTGCCCGGAGCGAGTCGATCTTCTTGTACAGCGCGTTTTCAGCCGCCTCCTGCAGGCCGACGTCGAGCGACGTGAAAACCTTCAACCCGCCCGAGTACAGGACATCCTCGCCGTAGGTATCGAGGACGTACTTACGCACGGTCTCGGTGAAATAGGGCGCAATACCCACTTTCTCCTCGGGAGGTGAAATCACCAGCGGTTCACTCGAAAGCGAGTCGTACTGATCTTTGATGATATATCCGGTCTGGTGATATGAATACAGCACCCGATTGCGCGCTCGAAGGGATTTCTCCGGGTTCGTGATTGGGGAGTTTATGTTCGGTGCCGGAAGCAGACCGATAAGAATGGCGCAATCGTTTGTACCGAGTTCGGAAACCTCTTTGGAGAAAAAGGTGTGACTTGCGGCTGCGATACCGTAGGCACCCCGACCAAAATAGTACTGGTTGAGGTACATCTCGATAATCTCCTGTTTGGAGTAGTTCCGCTCGATCTTAATCGCGGTCAGCGCCTCTTTGACTTTACGTTCGATGGTCTGTTTTCGAGTCAGAAAAAGCATTCGCGATAACTGCTGGGTGACCGTAGACGCTCCCGCGGTAATGCGCCACCTGAGTATGTTGTTGGCAGCGACGATGAAAAGCCGCCGCAGGTCGATGCCCCAGTGGCTGTAAAAGGCACGATCCTCCGATGCCAGCAGCATATCAACCAGATGAGGAGGTAAGTCCTTATATGGCGTCAGCACCCGGTTCTCGGTATAAAACTCCTTCAGGAGGATGCCGTTGCGGTCGTAGATTTTGGTCTTGAGACTCGGCTCGATATTATGTAGTTGCTCAAACGAAGGCAACTCGGTCTGGTAGATGACATACGTCCGATATATCACAACGCCCATAAATACAAGACTGAGTACCGCCAGAACAATGGCGGAGTTTCGCAGGCGGTTACCCGGTTTCCGATATTTGCCGTACTTGGTTGCCATGGGTTATTTATGTAACGGGCGGTCTGTCTCAAGTCAAGTAAAACAATCCTCTCACGGCCGAAGGTGGCGAGTCATTCGCCGGATTATTTTGCTTCACATTTGGTTTATAACCAGTTAATTTACGTCCTCGTGTCAGGAGTTATTCTCCTAACTTATATGCCGATACCGTCAGTAAGGTTCTCATAAGGAGAGGAAACGGTGGAAGAATTTGACAGCCCGGATCTGCTCAAGGAATTCAAGCATCAGTGGGATATAATCACGCGCGGAGCGGTGGACGTACTCCCCGAGGGAGAGTTTGAGGACAAGCTCAAGAAATCGATCAAGGAAAACCAGCCCCTGCGGGTCAAGCAGGGTTTCGACCCGACCTCGCCGGATATCCATCTGGGTCACACGGTCGGAATTCGCAAGCTCAAGCAGTTTCAGGATCTCGGCCATAAGATTGTCCTGATTGTCGGTGACTACACTGCCCTGGTGGGCGATCCGTCCGGACAGTCAGCCACACGCAAACCGCTCACTCATGACGAAGTGATGTATAACGCCGAAACGTACCAGACCCAGTTTTTCAAAGTTCTTGATCGATCTAAGACCGAGGTGCGATTTAACGGCGAGTGGTTCAAAGAAATGAGCTTTACCGACATAATGCACCTGGCCACGAAATTCACTGTTGCCAGGCTGCTGGAACGCGATGATTTCACCAAGCGGATGAGGCGCGGCATACCGATTTCGATCCACGAGCTGTTTTATCCGCTGATGCAGGGATATGATTCGGTGGCGATCAAGGCCTCCGTCGAAATCGGCGCCACCGAGCAGACATTCAATCTGCTGGCGGGCCGGACTATTCAGGAAGCGTACAACGTCGAACCGCAACTGGTGCTGACAATGCCGATCCTGATCGGTCTGGACGGGGAGATGAAGATGTCCAAATCGCTGGGGAATTATATCGGAATAGACGAACCGGCGCGGGAGATTTTCGGCAAGGCGATGTCGATACCGGATGAGTTGATATACAATTACTTCGAACTGGCCACCGATGCCACCGCCGAACGGCTGGTGAAGATCAAGCAGGCGCTGTCGCAGCCGGATGTCAATCCGATGACGATCAAGAAGCAACTGGGGGAGAAGCTGGTCGATATGTATCATCCTAACGGTGCCGGTAAACAGGCCCGGGAGGAGTTCGAGCGGGTCTTCTCCAAAAAACAGCTTCCCGATGATATGCCGACCAAAACGGCCGCTCAATTAGCCGATCTTGAGATCGACCCGAAGAAGATATACCTCGTCCACCTGATAGCCAAAAGCGGTCTGGCCAAATCCAATTCTGAAGCCCGAAAACTGATCTCCGCCGGAGGTGTATCTCTCAATGGTGACAAGGTGACCGATGTCGATTACGAGTTTGAACTGGCCGAGGAGACGGTCCTGAAAGTCGGGAAACGGCGTTTTTTGAAGATTTGCCCGAATTGAACTGCAACCGCAACCGACCTGGCCTGTTAAATAGGGTAGGCAGAAACGGCTAAAACCTGACTGAAGGCGGATTTGAAGATACAAATATACATACTCCTCGCAGCGACAATGCTGGCTTTTGGAAGTTGCTCAACAAGCAATGGTGGGCGCCTGCGTACGGCCCAGGAGAACGGCGACCACAGGCCGGAAACGCTTGAAGAGATTCAGGCCGAAATGAAGGATGAAACGATTCATCCCCTGGCCTACCACCATTATATCAACGGCCTGCTATACACCGAAATAGCTGACTACCGCTCGGCCGCGGAAAGCTTCACGATCGCCCTGCAATATCATCCCAATTCTTACCAGATCCGATACGCTCTGGCTGAGGCTCTTTACAGCCAGCGCAGTTTTGGGCAGGTGATAGAGGTGCTCGAGCCGATAACGCCGGTCGACGCCGATGTTTACAGCCTTCGGGCGGCTTGCTTCATGGCGCTGGGCATGTCTGAATCGGCTCACCATGCTTACCGTGAATTGGTCCGGCTGGACTCCAGTTCCACAACCGCGTTTGCCTTCCTGGCCAATGATTATCGTGAGCGCGATGATCTCGACTCGATTATCTGGGTTTACGGGCATCTGGCCCGGCTACGGCCGGATAACGAGCGATACTGGCAGGAATTGGGCCGCCTTCAGGGCATGCGCGGCGACCTCGACTTGGCCAGGCAATCGTTTACGACCTCGATTTCGCTGCGGGCCGATCCGACCAATATCATGTCGTTTGTCGGGCTGGCCGAGACATACAACCTTGAGAATCGCTACGATTCGGCTCTCGTCGTATATAATGCAGTACTTGAGTTCGACCCAGATAATGTATTGATAAACCGCGAGATGGCCACGCTGTACGCCCAGATGGATTCACTTGAGCAGGCAGTCCCGTATGCCAGAAAAGTGGCTGAGCTGACGCCCGATGATCCGATCGCGCTCAGACGGCTGGGGGCAATGTATTTTGTAACCGATTCCCTCAGGCTGGCGGACTCGGTATTTTCACACCTGGTTCAGTCTGGCGACAGACACGCGCTCAATTATTATTATCTGGGGCGTGTGGCGATTATGGGCGAGGATTATAGCCGAGCCATCGATGAGTTTACCGTGCTGACTCAACTGGCCGATTCCTCGGCCGAAAGCTGGCTCGACCTCGGTTTCG
This sequence comes from Calditrichota bacterium, assembly GCA_030641085.1. GTDB lineage: Bacteria > Zixibacteria > MSB-5A5 > GN15 > FEB-12 > DAOWIC01. The sequence continues at coordinate 6,402 of DAOWIC010000089.1, read as the reverse complement.
CCTACCAGAAGGCGGATCAGCCCGACAAGGAGATCCTCACCTATGAGACCGGCCTGTCGCACATGCAGGATGAAAAGGAGTCGACGCGGCTGCTTTTTGCGCTGGCCGCGGCCTGTGAACACAATGGCCAGTTTGAGAAGGCGATAACAACGCTCGAGGAAATTATCGCGCGCTCGCCGGATCATGACAAGGCGCTAAATTATCTCGGCTATATGCTGGCCGACCGGGGCGAGCGTCTCGAATACGCCCAGGGGCTAATCGAGCGGGCCGTCGCTTTGTCACCTGATAATGCCGCCTATCTCGACAGTTACGGCTGGGTTTTCTATCGCATTGGGCGTTTCGAGGAGGCGCTGGCCCATTTGAAACAGGCGGTATCGCTTGACAGCGATCCGGTTATTTTCGATCATTTGGGGGACGCCTTCCAGGCCACCGGCGACATGGAGAGCGCCCGCCTATGGTGGCAAAAAGCGCTGGAGATAGATCCTGACGACGAACAGATAAAGCAGAAACTGGGCGAATAAGAATTAGCATGGACCTAATTTTGTCGGGGCACCGGCTGGTTAACCGGGCAGGTTATCTACTTACCGTAATCGCGATCTTCGCCGTAAACTGCGCCGAAATCGGAGCACCGCCGGGGGGAGAGGCGGATAAATCACCGCCCTACATTATTGCCTCGATTCCCGCCAACGGAACGGTCGAGGTTCCGCCCGGTAATACGGTCGAGGTTTTCTTTTCGGAACGCGTAGTCAAACCGTTGTCAGGCACCGGCATCTTTATCTCGCCTCGTCCGAGAATCGAACCGAAATTGAAATGGAAGTCCGACCACCTGAATATAATCTTTGCCGACAGCTTCGCCACCGACCAGACCTACATCATATCCGTTTCACCCGAAGTAAAGGACCTGCGCAATAACGGTCTTGACAGTGCGTCCGTTATAGCTTTCTCGACCTCGGCGACTATCGATTCCGGCCGCATTTCGGGCGTGGTTTACAACAACGATCGCCCTCAAGCAGCGGCATTGGTCGGCCTCTTCGACCCGATCTCGATCAGCGACCCAGTCTCAATTGACTCCGTTTATCCGGCCTATGTCGCCAAGACCAATCAGGGCGGAATGTTCTCTTTCGCTTATCTGCCCGAGAAAGAATTTGGTCTAATCGCGTTTATCGATCAAAACCGCTCCGAGCGATTCAATCCGACCCGGGAGCAATTCGCGGTGCCGGACCGGCCGGTTGTAGTCGGAGGTGAATTGCCCCTCGATAAATTGGTTCTGCCGATCACCCGGCTCGATACGCTCACGCCGGAGATCATCTCCGCCAGCCAGACTCCCGATGGCCTGATCAAGCTACGCTTCTCCGCGCCGGTCAGTCTCGATCTTCTGGCCCCGCAGCCGTCCAATTTCATGCTGCGCAGGGCCGATGATTCGACCGTCTCCATTCCCGCCCGTGCGCTGCTGGAATCGAATATTGATAAATCCGCCACGGTGCATTTTTACGCCGGCGTCATCGACACCGGCCGCTACATTTTGCAACTGACGTTCGACGCGGCTCGACCGGCTATCGAATATCCCGACTTCGTCGTGGAGGCTTTCGATGATACGCGGCCGCCGACACTGGAGCAGTTTTCCCCCACCAGCCAGCCCCAGTTTCTGGAGCAATTGTTGGTAGAGGCCCGCTTTTCCGAGCCGATCGACACCGGCGCCCTCACCGGTGAGACCTTCGAGCTGTGGGATGCCGACAATGAACGGGTAGCCGCCGACCACCACTGGGAGGACCCGTTCAAGCTCAGGTTTGACACCGACCGCCTTGATCAGGGCGCGCGCTATCGCCTGGTCATTGCCGAGTTCGAGGTCAGGGACCTCAATGGAAACCTCCTCGGCGACAGCCTGCGCGAGTATTCGATTTCGATCATCGACAGTGATTCAGTTGGTTCGGTCAGCGGCGAAATCGAAATCATGCTTGAACCTCGGAAGGCTGACCCGGTCCGACTCACATTGACCAAACTGGACACAAAGCAGGTTTTCGAGTTTGCCCCCGAAGGCCACGAATTTAAGGCCGTGTTGCCGGCCGGAAAGTACCAGCTTTCCGGGTTTATTGATTCCGATCTCGACGGCGACCGCGGGATGGGTTCGTTTTTTCCGTATCGATTCAGCGAATCCAGCGCGGTCTATCCCGACACTATCGCTGTTCGGGCGCGATTTGAGACAACCGGCATTCTCTTAGTGTTCGATTGATTTCCATCTAATTCAGGTCAATAAAAAAGACGGGACAAATGTCCCGCCTTAATTTTCTCAAGAATCTGTTGCCTATTTCAACTCACCCCAAACAGCGAGGGAGACGCGACGGTTCTTGCTGGAAGCTTCACGCTCATCGGGCATGGCTACCGGCTTCTGCTCGCCGTAGGAAATCACAAACATGCGATAGAGGGAAAGACCAAACCGGTCGGCGAGGAAACGCTTGGCGGCTCCGGCCCGCTGCTCGCCCAGCATGATATTATACTTGGCGGCTCCGGTGCGATCGGTATGGCCGGCGATCTCGATGATTGAGCCGGGATTCTGCTCCATCTTTTCTCCGGCTTCCATCAGAATCTGCTCGGCTGCAGCAGTGACCTGGAATGCATCAAATTCGAAGTTGATTTCACCCTGCCAGATAATCTGATAGTTCTCGAAGCCCTTGGCTTTGTCGATAGCCAGATCGGCTTTTTCCGAAATCTGCTTCGAAAGCGACTGCAGTTTGGTGATCTCGGCAGCGTTGGTGTCGGTCGCATCGCGGACACCGGCCATTTCGGTTTTCATTCGGGCCTCAGCCTGCTCGACTTCCTGCCGGACGAAATCTTTGCTGGTACAACCCACCAGCGCCAGCGTCAGCACCATCATTGCGATCAATACATGTTTCATGACATCAAGGTCCTTTCCTAATATGAAATAGAGCTGCTTTATTTGCACCAGTGACAGGTAGTAAAATAACTTTTGATACCAAAGCAAAGAAAAAAAATCAAAAAAATACCGGCCGGTTCTACTGCTTGATCGCCCCCGCAGTAATGCCCGAAACGATCTGTTTTTGCAGCAGGATAAATATGATTAAAACCGGGATGACAGCCAGTGTCGACCCGGCCATCAGGTGTTGCCAGTCGACCGCCTGATGCCCCTGTAACAGCGCCAGCGCTACCGGCAGGGTCCGGACCGATTCGCTCTGGGTCAGTATGAAGGGGAAGAGAAACGAGTTCCAATTGGTAAAAAAGACCTGGATAGCCAGTACTGCCAGCGCCGGTCGACATAACGGCATAACAACCGAAAAAAGGACCCGCCATTCGCCGGCGCCATCGATACGGGCGGCCTCTTCCATCGACGGCGGGATCGATTCGATATACTGTCTGACCAGAAAGATGCCGATTGGATTGACCAGCCAGGGAAGAATCAGCGCCCAGTAAGTATCGTACATGCCGGTTTTCACCATCAGCACGTACATCGGAATGATGACAATATGGGCCGGAATCATCAGCATCACCATGACGCTGATAAACAGCAGCTTGTTGACAATGTACCGATAGCGCGCCAGGCTATAGGCGACCATAAAGCAAAAAAGAATGTTACCCACCGTGACGACTATCCCGACCAGAGCCGAGTTGAACAGGAAACGACCGATCTCCGCGGTGCGAAACAAATCGAAATAGTTGGCCAGGGTCCAGCCACCGGCGGTCAGGCTGTCAAACACAATCGAGCCGCCCGTCTCCATAAGCGAAACCCGGAACATCCAGATCAGAGGAAAGACCATTATGAGCAGAATGAGACTGAGGATGAGATACTTGATCGCCCTCAGCAGAAAGCCGCCTACCATAACGCCTGCCTCCGTCGCAAGAGAATGAACTGAAACACCGAGAAGAGGGCGATAATCAGAAACAGCACGTAGGCCGCCGCCGAAGCATACCCGAATTGAAACCGGGTTGTCAGGCCCGTTTCGTAAACGAAGTAGACCATTGTCGAGGTCTCAAACTTCCCGCGGGTCATGACAAATATCTCCACAAACACCTGGAACGACTTGATCGAGTTGATCACGAGGATAAACAGGACCACCGGCTTGAGCATTGGCAACGTGATCGAGAAAAATCGACGAATCGCGCCCGCGCCGGAAAGGGCCGCCGCTTCGTATAACTCTTCCGGTATTGATTTCAAGCCGGCAAGGAAGATCAGCATGTAATACCCCACCGCCATCCAGACGTCCATCGCCATGATCGAATAGAGCGCCGTCCCGCTGTCAAACAAGAGGCCGTGCTCGGGTGGAGAAAGCCCGACCATCGAGGCCAGCAACGCGATATAGCCGCCCCGCTGGTAGAGGTTAGTGAAAACCAGCGCGATGACAACCATGGCCGTTATCGACGGTATAAAATAGCCGGCACGAAAAAGGCCGCGTCCCTTGAACTGACGGTTGACCATAAGCGCCATCGCGAGAGCAATGATAGTCGTGAACGGGATTGTGCCGATGACAAAAATGAAGGTGTTCTTAAGCGACTCAATAAAAGCCGGGTCGGATAGCAGCGCGCGGTAGTTGTCCAATCCTATCCACTGGTATTCTTTGACAAGCAACTGTTGGTCGGTAAAGCCGATGATGAACGAATACAGAATAGGGAATAGCCAGAACAGCAGAAATGTCAGAATCCACGGTAGCGCCAGGAGTAGCGCCGATGATCTGGACCATTTCATTATTTTTCCAGGCCGTCTATTTTCTTCCGCGCCTTAAACAGGGCCTCGGCGGGGAGGGCCGAGCCGAAGACCGTTTCCTCGACCGCCTCCTCCAGCGCCGTCTCGATAAACACCCAGTTCGGGTCTACCGGTGGATGTTTCGCCATGGCGATCTGCCTGATAAAGGTCTGCAGATTGTCGTTTGACTTAAAATACTCGTCCTGCTGCGCTGTCCGGCTCGACGGATTGGCCGAGCGATTGGCGACACAGAATTTGACCTGATTCTCCGGCGATGTGATAAACCTGACGAACTTCAGCGCCGCCTCTTTCTGTTTCGACGCTTCATTCACCGCCAGAAACTCGCCGCCCAAGAAGGAGCGGCCCGGGAAACGCAGTCCCGGTATAAGACCGGTAGTGAAATTGATTTTGCGCTGTTCGTTTTCGATTCGCTTCAGCAGCCAATCACCGGAAATGATGAGGCCGACCTTGCCGTCGAGGAAAGCATCCTCGATACCGCGCTGATTGGCCACATAGCCGCAACTGTCATGCAGCTCTTTGTACAGGTCCAGGGCCGCGACCGCCCGCTCCGAAGCAACCACGCACAATTTCATCTCGTCATCGGTGAAAATTCGGGCTCCGGCCGACCAGAAAAAGGGCAGGTACTTTTTGTACAGGCGATGCTTTTCCGGGGCGTTTGAACCCCAGCCGTAAATGCCCTTGCCGAGCCCGTTGATTTTCCTGGCCGCTACTCGCAGATCGTTCCAGTTTACCGGCATAAACAGGTCGTCATAACCGGCCCGCTCGAGTAACTCGCGATTGGCGTACAGCACTCGCGTGCCGAGAAACCACGGCCGGGCGTATATCCGACCATTATAGTCAGCCATGCCCCAGCCCTGATAGTCCGAACTGTCCCCGGCGATATCTTCGCTGACATCCGCCAGGTGGCCGTTGACCGCAAATTCGGCAATCCAATCCGAACCGAGTTCAACCACATCCGGACCGGTGCCGGAGGCAAAGGCGATGACAATCTTTTCGTGCCCGTTGGCCCAGGTAAGGTCGGTCAGTTCGACCTCAATCTCGGGATTCTGCCGTTCGAACTCGTCGACCATCTCGCGGATAACCGGCTTGATGCTCGGATCGGTCCAGAACTGCCACCAACTAATAGTGGTCTTCGCGGTGGCGCTGGAAACAAGAACAAACAATAGACAGAACAGCAGTATTATTTTTCTCGTATTCATCAATATATCCTCGTCAGTCTGATGCATATTTCACGGCCGCAGTAATTTTGCGAAAAGCGGCCGCTGGCGCAATTAAAAAAATCTTTTTGTTGCTGCACCGTGCGGATCCCGCTTATCCATTCATTGATGAACAGTTTCTTACTTCTGGCCGCCGCCGGGCAATCTGCGGCCTGGTTTGATATCGATACTCTGCCGACTCTTGTCGCATCGATAATTACAATCCTCATTGTGCTGTACACCACCTACTCGAAAAAGGCTGAAGCCCGTTTCAAGATGCGCGAGATCGCCGGCCTGAAAGCGTTCGACGACGCTGTCGGCCGGGCGACCGAGATGGGCCAGCCGGTACTTTATACGCCCGGGTGGGGGGGAGATATCCAGCGACCGACAACTATTGCCTCCATGAATATCCTAAGCCATGTAGCCGAGAAGACTGCTTCGTACGATTGCAGTCTGGTTTTTCCGACTCACGACCCGGTGATAATGGCGGTT
>DAOWIC010000320.1 GCA_030641085.1 Calditrichota bacterium | reverse complement strand
GCTCGGCTATAATCATTACCGCCACGCGCAGTCCCCAGGTGGAACTGCTGGAATTTGTCCCCGGTTCGCAGATCATCTGACAGTTCACTTTATTATTGCGCCGGACCGTCGACCGGATGATCTTTGCCGCATGAACATTCCCACTATCTCGGGGCCTCAACCCCATTGCAAGCTGTTACTGTTCCGCTGTATGCTGGTGGTCCTATTCTGCCTGTGTGCGGAATCGTTGCCGGCTGCGGATGGATCCACCGACTCCGGTGACTACCTCAACTCGGCCCGGCGCGAGGTCATTCTTGCCGCTGGGGAGCGGATTTTCAACGACGATTTCGTGTCGGCGCACTATCTGGCTGACTCGTTGATCCTTGGCTATCCGGAGGATCCAATCGGTCACCTGTTCAAGGCAGCCGCCTATCTTGGCGAGATGACTTTCGCCGAGGAGGACCTTCACAACGACCGGTTCCATGACCTGATCGATACTGTCCGCGTCCTCGCGGAAAGGCGGATCAAAACCAGCCCGCCCGGTGTCGCCGCTTGGATGCAGCTTTGTCTGGGGCATGCGGCGGCCTATGAGTCGTTGTGGGAGTCTCGCTTCGGTTCGCTTGTCTCGGCCATCAAGCAGGGTTTCAAAGCTCGCTCCGCCTACGAGAAGGGTCTTCAGTACGACAGCACGTTGTATGATCTGTATGGCGGGCTGGGGATGTATCACTACTGGAAGTCGACCAAAGCCGGATTGCTGCGCTGGCTGGGGATATTCAAGAACGACCGGGCCAAAGGCATTCGGGAACTGCGTCTGACAATCGATTCCTCGCGGATCTCGCAGGAAACCGCCCGCAACGCCCTGATATGGATCTGGTTGGATAAAAAAGAGTATGATTCGGCGGTGGTGGTGTCGCGTGAAATGTATGAACGCTTCCCGGAGGGAACTCTCTTCTTATGGCCACTCGCGACCGCTTTGTTTGAGCAGGAGAATTTCCAGCAGGCAGCCGAGACATACCGGCGACTGGAAGAGCGCCTCCGGAGTCAGCCGGGAAACTACTACAACCTTGTCGAATGCCATCATCAATTGTATCGCTGTCTGGACAAGCTGAGGCGCAATGAAGAAGCGCGCGCAATCGCCCGCGGCATGCTTGAGTATTACGACGAGATTCCAAAATCCACTAAACGACGCCAGCGATCCAAAATCGCCTTCCTGAAACGTGAGGCTTACCGCTGATATTTAACCGGTGCGCTATAAACCGTGCCCGGCTATACTCTGGTCTTTTCGTCCAGCAGACGACAACCTTCCATCAGGATCGACTCGTTGGTTTGATCGTTGTTCGGTTCCGGCAGGTCGCCGGCCGCGATGGGTGAGATGCTCCAGGAACCGTTGATCCAGGAGACCGACTCGTAGACAGCCTCAGGGCCGGAAATATCGCCCAGTTGGGCGTTGACGATCTGTCCCATCAACAAGTACATCACAAGTTCGCGCGAGGGTTCGTTGTGATCAGTGATGGTGATTTTGACCGTTTTCTGGCTCGGTCCCATAGCTTGCAGCAGGTCGACCAGGTTCATGTCAGACAACAGGCCACGGGTGCTGCTAAGCAACTCCTCGGGCGCCTCGGGCACCTCGGCCGACTCTTCATCATTGGCGATACGCTGTCTGATCTTCTGCATCTTGGCCAGAAGCAGATCAAAGGCGCCATCGGCCGCCAGGACATCCTCGATTCCCTTCTCAAAAAAGACTGACAGGCGAGCAGTTTCGGCGCCGTCCATGATAAGAAAGGCGGGCGTCGCGGCGAACTTGATTCCGGAGACGGCCAGTTGGTCGATGAGTTTGATGTTGTGGACCGCGTCGCCGCGCGGCATGAGCACGATGATATCCGGCGTGCTGCGCCGGTAAAGGCCGGTGAAGGCGTCAATCGTGGTGGCGGATATTGTCCGGTATCCCTCGTGGCGCATTCTCAGTTCGAGCGAATAGACCTTGGCGGGATCCTCGGCGAACAGCATCACCTGCACCGCCGGACCATCGGTCTCGGTCTTCAGCATCTCCTGCTTGACCATTCCGATAAACGCCTCAGCCACCTCGCTTAAAAACAGCTTGCCGGTCAGTTCCCTGATCTTCATCTGGAAAGTGTCAAACTTGTCGAGTGAGATGCGCTGGCTGGGCGGCATGTTTTCGCAGAAAAGGTCGACGATAGTGAGGATATTACCGCCCAGAGCCTCGATTGGCAGGCGACGTGTGAAACGACCCTTGAGATCTTTGTACATCGAGCGCAGCATCTCGATCACCACCGGCGGGTAGTTGATCGATTCCAGCAGGGCAACCGTCTCGCCGATCATCCGACGGTAGTCGTTAGTGTCGTCAACCTTGTGATAGAACCGTGCCAGGTCGTGCACGTATCCGGCGTTAATGACAGCCAGGCGATCTTTGGCCGGCAGACCGAGTTTGCTGCACAGCTTCTCGACATAGCGCCCGACCAGCCCGCTATGATTGATATCGAGTCTTTCGCGCGTGGATAGCAGCGACGTAAACAGGTTGAGATTTCGCACCAGCAGGTCGCCTTCACCCGCCTGCGAGTCGCAATCGAGTAACAGCGACGCGGCCGATTCGTAATAGCGGACACCGGTGCGCGGCGAGATTTTGCGCAGCCGGTCTATCAGATCGATATAGTCGCCGGCCACCGTATCCCTGATGAAGACCGTGTGAAAGCGCTGGTTGTCAAGCATACCGATAGCGTCGTCGGCCGAGTCGGTAACTTCCACCCCGAAAAAATCCTGCTCCAGAAGCACGCGAAAGTGTTCCACCTCCTCCGGTTCGTCGGTCACCAGCAGCACGGTTTTTTGCACGGCGGGATCTGGCCGATCGGGTTCATCGATGTCGTCAAATGTTATCGAGGCGGGAGTCTCGACAGCGTCCGTTTCTGGTCCTTCCGTCTCTTCCGTAACATCATCATCAATCGCCGGAAAATGCTTTTCCAGTGCTGCGCTAAGGGCATGTTCGGCGGCTACAAATAGCTGGATATCTTTCCCGCGTGCAATAAACGACAACTCGTTTTGCAGGTCGGCGTCAGTCGGGTCATCACAGGCTATCTTGATCAGGTTGTCTTCCAGGTCGTAATCAAACGGTATCACCTTGCGGGCCATGGAGACTCGCTTTGGGATCAGGCCAGCCACGATCGGCG
>DAOWIC010000322.1 GCA_030641085.1 Calditrichota bacterium | reverse complement strand
TGAAGCCCAATATCTCCAGTTTCTTTAAATTCACTATTCCTCCAGTCGGATTCAGTTGTTGAGACGGTTTTCGCTCTGGGAGCCACTGTTTTTCATGGCATCAATCGTCTCCAACAACGACCGATATATGTTGCGCTCGTCACGCAAAAATCGGGTCTTGATTTCAAGATTGTAAAATGGGTTGCCGAGATGGTTGCCGCGTCCGATACGAACCGCATGCGGCAGGTTCAGCAGGATGCCGGATGTGAACTTCGATGATTCGAGATTCAGATCGAGCACCAGGTCAAACTTATGACCCTGTAGCATCTCGATATAGCTTTTCTTGGGCAATCCGGTCCAGGTGATCTGATCAACCGTAGGGGAGAGGATCTGAAAACCCTTGCGCGGGAAAATGTCATTGACGCGCATACCGGGCATGCTCAACAGCGAGATGTCCGCCGGCTTGAACAGGTCGGCGATCATCGGCAGCAACTGCTTGACCAGCGTCAGTTCGCGCAGACCACCCGGAAGACAGACCAGCACATGCTTCGGCTTCAACAGGACACCCGGAAATGAAAGCGTGTCCGATTCCATGCTCTTCTTGATCTGACGGATTCTAACGCCTGCGATCAGGTCCCTAAGACTCATCTTGCTCACCCTGGTTCGCTGTCGGGTTTTCTTCGGGCGATTCGACCGGGGATTCGAATTCATTCCACGCGGCGTCGCTGCCTGACTCTGTCGTCGTTGCCGCCGCCTGATTGAGGATCGACGATACATTGGTCTGGTTGATATGCACCCGCGATATCCGCCTCGAATCCGGATCCCTCAAGTCAGCCGGCTGACCGTTCAGTTCGATATCAACCGCCCGGGGGATGCCCACCGAGACCGTCATCCGGTAATCCGCCTCAACTTCGTATATTCGGCCGGGCATCAGGTTGCGAAACAATACCGTATCGCCGTCGGCTATCACGGTCGACCAGCTTTCCTGTTTGGTGATCAGCTTCAAGCGGAGCTTCTCGGGCTTGTCGGGCAGACGGACATTCCAGTCATAATTGGTGAAGGCCGCGTCCGGAGAATCATCTACAGTTGCTTTCTTTTCCGGCGGTTGCGAACTGACCTCCTCGGTCGATTCCTCAGCGGGAATTGTTCCGATCTTTTCCTCGCCGTTACAGAACAGCCAGTTCACAACGAGAAACAAAACGAATATCACCACAATCAGCCCGAAAATAGTCAGGCCCTTCTTTATCAGGGCGTTGTTCGCCGCTATCGATTCATCTATCTCCGGTGCCGCTTCGCCTTCTTCAGTCGGCGGCGAGGCGGCTTTGCGCTTGGCGCCCGGTGGTTTGGCCGGGGCGATCTCCTGAAGACTTTCCTCGATCGCGTCGATTGTGCGGGAGTAATCGATACCGAGCGCTTCGGCATAACCCTTGGCGAACAACTCGAAATAGACATCGGAGGGCAAAACAGAAGCGTCACCGGTTTCAATCGCCTCGATATGTGCCGAGGTCATCTTGAGCCTTTCGGCCATCTCGTCGACACCAACCTCCTGGCGTTCCCGCTCGAGCCGAATCAACTCCCCCAGCTTTTTTCTGACCTCGTTCAACATCCTTTATCTGCCTCTGTTTTTGCCAGAATTTCCCCGGTTAAGCGCTCTAAAAGCGTACGGGGCAGACCGATCACATTATCAAGATTACCCTCAATTCTGTCAACTAAAAACGCCCCCATGCCCTGAATCCCGTACGCTCCCGCCTTGTCCATCGGCTCGCCGGAAGCGATATAGTCGCGAATCTGCTCGGATGTCACGGCATTGAAATAAACTTTCGTCAGCTCATGCCCCGAGGCGACAATCATCTTCTTGTGCGCGAATGCAAGTGCGGTACATACAACATGTTGTTTTCCGGATAATACAGACAGAATTTTGAAAGCATCATCTTCATCCTCCGGTTTCTGAAGCACGCTGTCACCGAGTACCACAATCGTGTCACAACCGATTACCGCTCGGTCCGGCTCACCCCGTTCGGCCACCCAGATCGCTTTGTCGCGGGCAAGACGTTCGGCGAACTGATATGGAGGTTCGTTATCATCGCGTGTCTCTTCGAGGCGGGGAATGATCTGGGTATATTCTACCCCGGTCTCTTCAAAAAGTGAAATGCGTCGCGGCGAGCGTGTCCCGAGGACAATCGGCATTCGTTGGGCGAGTTGTTGGAGGTTTTTATAGATCATGATCGAGGATAATGGTCACCGGACCGTCGTTGTTGAATCTTACATCCATTTTCGCACCAAAAATGCCGGTTTTGACCACCAGTTCCGAGGCCGCTACGCGTTCGACAAACATGTCGTAAAGTCGTTTGGCCTCAACCGGTTCCATTGCCTCGGAAAAGCCCGGTCGCCGGCCCTTGCGGGTGTCGGCATAGAGAGTAAATTGCGATACTATCATGATCTCAGCGCCGACGTCAAGGGCCGACAGATTCATCCGCCCGGCATCATCCTCAAAAATGCGAAGGTTGACCGCCTTGTCAGCTAAAAACGCGCATGATTGTTCGCTGTCGCCGGTCTTGCTGCCCATGAGAATGAACAAACCACGGCCGGTCCGGCTGTGAACCTTGCCGTCGATAACGACTTCGGCCCCCGATGTTCTCTGCAAAATAAGTCGCAAACAGTAACCCTTTCGCCCGTAATTAGTGTGAATATACGGGATCGATCACCAAAGACAACTCTTTTCACATCATGTTGACTGTCGAATAAATTGCTTGCTAAAAAAAAGGGGGCGTCGTTGATTGATGACATGGTGTCAGCCCCTAAATCATTGGGAATCGATATCGGGTCTGTATCCATCAAGCTCCTACTTCTCGAACAGGGAGAGATCAAGCGCCGGGTTTATCACCGCTTTCAGGGTGAACCGCTGCAAACGCTTCATGATCTGTTGCGGGAGCATTTTGGATATCTCTGCGGCGAACCCGTTCGTCTCGGCATAACCGGTATCGGTGGCAAGACCGTTCAGTCCATTATAGGTGGTCGGTTCTTTGGCGAAATTGCATCCATCGCCGCCGGTAATTTCTATGTTGTTCCGCAGGCGCGGACGATCATCGAGATGGGAGGCGAGGATTCCAAGTTGCTGATAGTCGATGGCGAAAAACGAGTCGTTACCGACTTCGCCATGAATGCCCAGTGCGCGGCCGGCACCGGCAGTTTTCTAGACCAGCAGGCCAACCGACTGAAGATTTCCATTGAGGACGAGTTCGGCCAACTGGCGCTAAAATCGAAAAATCCGCCTCGCATTGCCGGGCGCTGTTCGGTATTTGCCAAGACGGACATGATCCATCTTCAACAGATCGCGACTCCCGACTACGATATAGTGGCGGGCCTCTGCTTTGCCGTGGCACGAAATTTCAAGAGCTCTATAGCTCGCGGCAAGAAATTCGAGAAGCCGATTGTCTTCGAGGGAGGTGTCGCCGCTAACCCCGGCATGGTGCGTGCCTTTACCGAGATCCTCGATCTAGACGAAGGCGAATTGATTATCCCCGAGAACTTTAATGTTATCGCCGCGCTCGGGGCGGCCCTGCTGGTAGACGAGGCGCAGGCTGAAACGACGCAGCTTGAGCCGGAGAAGATAAAATCCTACCTGAAATATCGTGGCGTAAAAAGCTCCGGGCGCGACGCGCTCTCTTTCGACTATCCGGAATCAAAACACTACGACACTACCCTGGCTGAAAAGCCGCGCGATTTTGAGAATCTCGAGGTATTCCTCGGGGTTGACGTCGGTTCGCTCTCGACCAACCTGGTCCTGATCGACAGCAACCGGCGGGTAATTGCCCGGCGTTACCTGATGACCGAAGGCCGTCCGATTGATGCGGTCCGTCGCGGGCTGGAAGAGATCGACAACGAGGTGGGCGACAGGGTGATTGTACGCGCGGTCGGTTCGACCGGATCCGGGCGTTATCTAACCGGCGATCTGATCGGAGCGGATATCGTTCGCAACGAAATCACCGCCCAGGCCACCGCCGCCATCGATATTGATCCAAAGGTTGACACGATCTTTGAAATTGGCGGGCAGGACTCAAAGTATATCAGCATCGATGATCGGGCGGTTATCGATTTCGAGATGAACAAGGCCTGCGCCGCGGGCACCGGGTCGTTTTTGCAGGAGCAGGCGGAAAAGCTGAACATATGTATCGAAACCGAGTTCGGCGATCGCGCCCTCAATGCCACCTGTCCCGTTGGATGCGGCGAGCGGTGCACGGTCTTCATGGAGTCCGATCTGGTGGCGCATCAACATGCCGGAGCGGGCAAAGAAGACCTGCTGGCCGGACTGGCTTACTCTATCGCTACCAACTACTTAACCAAGGTCGTAGGCGATCGCCGGGTCGGCGATCATATTCTTTTTCAGGGCGGTGTCGCCTGGAACAAAGCGGTGGTGGCCGCCTTTGAAAAACTGATCGGCAAAAAGGTGACGGTACCGCCGCATCATGATGTTACGGGCGCTATCGGCGCCGCCATGCTGGCGATGGAGCGCATTTCCGAACCCGATTTCGAGACTTCGTTCAAGGGCTTTGATCTCCATCGGAGAAAATACAAACTGGTCTCTTTCACTTGTACAGACTGCTCCAACCAATGTGAAATCCACAAGGTTGAGATTGAGAACGACGAGCCACTGTACTACGGCTCGCGGTGCGAGAAGTATGATGTCAAGCGACGGCAGCAGGGTGATCTGCCGCCCAATTACACTAACCTGCGTCAGAAAATCCTCCACCGCCGTTATCTATCGTTTGAACCGCCGGACAAACCGCGCGGCAAGGTCGGCATTCCACGAGTGCTACATTTCTTTGAATACTATCCTTTCTGGCGCGCTTTTTTTGAGTCGCTCGGTTTCAAGGTGGTCAACTCCGACCTCTCCAACCAGGAGATTGTCGAAACCGCGCTGGAGCTTTTCAGCGCCGAGACCTGTTACCCGGTCAAACTCGTCTACGGTCACATTGCCAACCTGCTCGAAAAGAACGTCGACTACATCTTCCTGCCCTCTCTGATAAAGATGGCCGGGGTGGAAGAGGATGATGACGGGGCGTTCAGTTGCCCGTATGTGCAGACAATTCCATCGGCCATCAAGGCCAGGTTCGAATTCGAGCAGATCGGCGTACGGTTTATTGACACGCCGGTCTGGATGAGCCATGATGTGGCCGACCTGCGCCAGAGGCTGAAACCGCTAACGCATGATTTTCATCTCGGCGACCATGAGTTTTATCGGGCTATCGACAACGGCCACAAGGCGTTCAATCTCTATCAAAAAAACTTGCTTGAAGAGGGGCGGAAAATTCTGGCCGGACTGTCGCCCAATGAGAAGGCGATGGTGATTGTAAGCCGTCCCTACAACGGTTGTTACCGAAAGCTCTCACTGGAATTGCCGGACAAGATTCGCAATTTGGGTATCAAGGCGATACCGGTTGACTTTCTCGAACTCGATGCGGCCGATAATGACGCACAGTATATGTACTGGCGGTACGGGCGGAGCATTCTTTCGGCGGCCGACTATATCCGCAAACATCCCAACCTGTTCGCGGTATATATTAGTTCCTTTGGCTGCGGGCCGGACTCGTTTATTACACATTTTTTCCGAAAGGCGATGTTGGGCAAGCCATACCTGCTGTTGGAACTCGACGAGCATTCGGCCGATGCCGGTATGATCACGCGTTGCGAGGCGTTTAACGATTCTCTGCGCCACTACAAATTCACTCCACCGGTGGCCAGTTTTAACCTCGCCTCGGATGACTTCAGGCCTTTTGAGAAAACGATCTATATACCCAACATGTGCGACCACGCCTATGCCCTGAGGGCGGCGTTTGAGCGGCACGGTCTTACCGCCGAAGTCCTCGATGAGCCGGATGAACTGACTCTGGAGTACGGGAAGAAATTTACTTCCGGCAAAGAATGCTTTCCATGTGTCGTGACCACCGGCGATATGATCAAGAAATTGCGCTCGGCTGAATTCGATCGCCGCAAGGCGGTCTTCTTCATGCCCGGGGCGCAGGGACCATGCCGGTTCGGTCTTTACAGCCAGTTGCACCGGATCGTGCTGGATGATATCGGCTTCAGCGATGTGCCCATCTTTTCGCCGAACTCCAGTAACGGCTACGCTGATTTCGGGCTTGACGGTACCTCGTTTAGACAGATCACATGGCGCGGGCTGGTCTTTATCGACTGTCTGGTAAAGATGCTCCACCGCGTGAGGCCTTATGAACGTCACGAGGGAGAGACAGAGAAGCTCTATTTCCATTATCTGGGGCGGATGGATCATGCCATTGTACATGATGAGCCGTTGGCAAAACTGGCCACAGAGGCCGCACAGGCATTTGCCCGGGTTGATCGCGACGATAGCCCGCGTCCCCTGGTCGGCGTTGTCGGCGAAATCTATTTGCGAAACAATCGCTTCTCCAACAATCATCTGATCGACAAGCTGGAGAAGCTCGGCCTGGAGGTCTGGCTGGCCACATTCTCCGAGTGGCCGCTGTATACATCCTTTACCTACCGACGGGATGCCTTGGCCGCGCATAATCTGACCGATAGCCTCAAAGGCAGCCTGCAACTGGTCATACAGAGCCGGCAGGAGCACAAGTTATTTGACTGCTTCAACCGCGAACTGAATATCCGCCCGGAGTACCCGGTCAAGAAAGTCCTGAATCTGGCCACGCGGTACCTGTCGATTGACCACAAAGGCGAGGCTATTCTATCGATCGGCAAGGCGATGGAGATGTACCGCGAGGGGGCGAACGGTATAGTTAACGCCATGCCGTTCAACTGCATGCCGGGAACGGTGGTTTCATCGCTATCAAAGCGTATTTCGGACGATCATGATT
>DAOWIC010000349.1 GCA_030641085.1 Calditrichota bacterium | reverse complement strand
TTGTGGCCAAAAAGCTGATAAAACAGATGCGCGACTTCCCGTCGGTGGAAGAACTGCTGCAGGAAAAGAAGCTGTCCGGCGGCAGCCTGGCTCTGCCGCGGCCGCTGGTGGCCGAGATTACCAAACAGGTTGTGGCCGAGCAGAAAAAGCTCTTCAAAGAGAAAAACGAGGAGACAATGGTCGCCCGGCTGGTTGACGCAGTCATGAAGGAAGCTCGCCGGTTCAAGCGATCGGAGATTTCTCGCGTCGTTAATGCTACCGGTATTGTCGTGCACACAAACCTCGGTCGCGCGCCGCTTTCTGATGACCTCTTCGATGCAATCAAGAAGACCGTCACCGGCTACGGCAATATCGAATTCGACATGGCCCGCGGCGTGCGCGGCAAACGGGGAGAGGCGTGCGAAAAATACCTCGCTCTGCTCTCCGGCGCCGAGGCGGGGACGGTGGTCAATAACTGCGCCGCCGCTCTCTTTGTCATTCTGAACACGCTGGCCAACCGCAAGGAAGTCGTTATTTCACGAGGCGAATTGGTGCAGATCGGCGGCGGTTTCCGCATCCCGGACATCCTGCGTAAATCGGGCGCCCGCCTGGCCGAGGTCGGCGCGACCAATATCACGACTATCGACGATTACGAATCCGGTCTGAATGACCGCACGGCGCTGATACTCAAGGTTCATCAGAGCAATTTTGTCCAGCGCGGTTTTACAGCCGAAGTATCGCTGAAGGATATGGTCGCGCTCGGCAAAAAACACAATTTGCCCGTGATAGACGATCTGGGCAGCGGTGTTTTCGTTCCTACTCGGGATATCCTTGGCTACGCCGAACCGACCGTGCAGCAGTCGGTGCGTGATGGCGCCACCATGACCTGCTTTTCCGGCGACAAAATGCTCGGCGGCGGCCAGGCCGGGTTGATTGTCGGTAAGGCTGACTACGTCAAAAAAATCAAGCGCAATTCGCTGTTTCGCGCCCTGCGAGTGGACAAAATAGTCTTCTCCATGCTGGAGCGGCTACTGTCATACTATCTCAGCGGCGACTGGTCGAGCGAAATCAAGCTCTGGTCGATTCTTTCGGTCGCCGAGTCGGAGCTGTACGCCCGAGGCAAGGAGATGCTCAGTAAGCTCGGCAACCCGTCCGGTCTTTCGGTCGAGGCAACCAGTGGCTTTGTCGGTGGCGGGGCGCTGCCGGAGTCATCGATTCCCTCGGTCGGAATTTGCTTTTCCACGGACTACAAACCAACCACTCTGGCAAGAAAATTCCGGGAGCTGTCGCCGCCGATAATCGGTCGCATCGATGACGAGCGCTTTATCCTTGATCTGCGGGCGGTCGATCAGGCCGATTTGATTCTGCTGGAACAGGCTATCAGGGAAGTCATTGGCTGAGGCGCGAGAGATGCTTGTAATCGGTACCGCGGGACATATCGACCACGGCAAGTCCTCCATTGTAAGACGCCTGACCGGAACCGACCCGGACCGGCTGCCCGAAGAAAAAGCACGCGGGATGACTATCGATCTCGGCTTTGCCTTCTACCAGACTCCCGCCGATGACACTATCGCATTTGTCGATGTTCCCGGTCACGAGCGTTTTGTGAAGAACATGGTCGCCGGTGCGGGCGGTGTCGATGCCGTCATGCTGGTGGTAGCGGCCGACGATGGCTGGATGCCCCAGAGCGAAGAGCATTTCCAGATCGTGCGCCTGCTGAATGTAAAACACGGCCTGATTGTGATCAACAAAACCGATCTGGCCGAGCCGGACTGGCTGGAGTTGCTCCAGCAGGATATTGGTGACAGAGTTCGCGGTTCGTTTCTTCAGGACGCACCGATCTTCCGTGTTTCCTCTCAGACCGGCGATGGTTTCGACGAACTCAGCGCCTACCTCAACAAGCTGCCGAATGAAATCGAATCGGGCCGGGATTCCGGCAAACCGCGCCTCTATATCGACCGGTCCTTTATCAGGCCGGGGATAGGCGGCGTGGTGACCGGCACCCTTCGAGGCGGCAAACTGGCCACCGGACAGCAGGTCGGCATCTGGCCGTCGATGAAAACCGCCAAAATCAGATCGCTGCATTCCAACAATCGTGATGTTGATACTGTCGTACCGGGGCAGCGCACGGCCGTATCGCTGACCGGTGTCGACAAGGAGTATCTTGTCCGGGGCGGCGTTATCACCGGACGCGCCGACCTGACATACTTCCAGCATAACCCGGTGCTGGCGCTCTCGGCGGAGCTGCTGGACAACGCCCCGGTCTCACTGGCCGACCGTCGCCGCGTGCTATTGATTGTCGGTACCACCGAAATCGAAGGCGAGGTACGGCTTTACGATCAGAAACAGTTGCGACCCGGAGAGAAGGGGATCCTGTTTTTCCGGCCTGATGAACCGATGTACACCCTTGTCGGAGATCACTACATCATGCGACTGCCGACGCCGATGGTCACCCTGGGCGGAGGACAGATATTAGATCACCTCAAGCACTTCCCGCGTCGGCGCCGGATGGATCAGATGGAATATCTAACCAGCCGCCTGCCGATTCAACTCGACCGCCTGATTGTCTCCGAACTTCAAAAGCGATTACTGGCCCCCAAAAGCAGCCTGCTGGCGGAGGCGGATTTTTCAAAGTCGGCCATCAAGAACGCAGTCGAAAAACTGTCGCAGGAAAAAACGGTGAAGTCGACCGGCGAATATCTGTATCACCGCGAGACCTTCGAGACCGCCATCGAGGCATTCAAAAAACAGGTCAACGGCTATCTCGAAGACAAGCCGCATCTAAAAGGTCTGCCGACGGAGATTATCGCTTCCGTGACCGGGCACTCCGCCGAGGAAGCCGAGATCATCCTGAGCTACCTGGTCAACGACGGCGCCATGTCTCGCGATGGCGACAAGTACAATTTTGTGGGACGTGATATGAGCTTAAAGGGTGCTATCAAAACCGCCCACGGGCAGATTATGGCCAGTCTTAAGAAATCGCCGTACGCACCGCCACTTTTGTCGGCGCTGGCGGCTGGCGGCAAGAATAACCGCGAGGCGATCAAGTATATTATCGAATCCGGCGAGGCCTATAAATGCGGCTCGGACTTTCTTTTTTTGAGCGAGGTCTGGGACGAAATAGTCAAATACATCCGAGAAAAACTAAGCGT